>JAIQFR010000002.1 GCA_020073205.1 Terriglobia bacterium | reverse complement strand
CACGACGTCGGTGGGGCGCTCGAACTGACTGCGGGACCGCCGCGCGTTGCGGCGGTCTCCGTGGTCCGGTCAGCCGTCCGCGCGCCTGAGGCGGATGATGCCGAGCGCGAAGCCGGCGGCGCCGACCGCGAGGAGGATCGCCGAAGGGAGGAGCATCTCCCGGACCCCGAAGCCGCGCCAGATCGCCCCTTCCATCGAGAGCACCGCCCATTTCACCGGGCTGAAGCTCGCGACCGAGCGCATCCAGCCCGGCATCGCGATGAGCGGGATCATCCCGCCGCCGAGCATGGACATGATGAGCAGGATCGCCCAGCCCGCTCCCGCCACCGACTGCTGCGTCTTCCCCAGCGTGCTCAGGAACATCATGATCCCGACGAAGCAGGTCGCGGAGCAGAGCAGCGCGAGGACCACGCCCGCGGGATTCTCGAGACGGACGCCGAACAGGAGGCGGCCGACCACGAGGAGCAGGACCACGACCCCACACGAAGCGGCGAAGCACGCCAGGGCCTTCCCGCCCAGGATCTCAACGCGCGAGAGCGGCGAGAGCCGGAGCCTGAGGTAGGTGCCGTTCACGCGCTCCGTGACGATCGAGATCGCGAACGTCGAGACGCAGCCGAGGAGTCCCCAGATGATCGCCTGGGGAAACGAGACCTCGTACGCGGTGCGCGGCTCGCTTCCCTGCCTCGCCACCGCCACGATCTTGATCTTGGACGAGGTCGCCGCGGGGCCCCGCTTCACGGTGCCGGGCTCCACGGTGCCGAGGAAGCGATCGAGGTCCCCGAGGAAGCCCTTGAGCACCTCGCGCTGTCCGGGCGGGAGGCCGCTCGCCCCGTCCAGCTCCGCGATGGACTTCCGCACCGGTCCCTGCAGGCTCTTGGGATCGGCGAAACGGTCCATGAGGAGGCGGAACGACGCCTCCATCAAGATTCCCTCGAGGTATCCGGCCTCCGCGCGGCGGGACGGATCGATGCCCACCTCGAGCAGCGGGTCTCCCTGGCCGCCCAAGAGCGCGCCCAGCGGCGAGTCGCCGAATCCCTTGCCGACCGCCACGTAGGCGACGAGCTTCCCCTTGCGGACCTGATCCACCGCGTCCGCTCGCGCGAGCGCCTTCACCACGAGCGCCTCGGACTTGCCGAGTTCCTCTGCGAACGCCCGGGACCCGTTGGTGCCGTCCTCGTCCACCACGGCGATCGGGAGAGAGCCGCGGCCTCCTTCGCCCCCCCCGCCGAAGATGGCGCCGAAGAGCGAAGCCATCAGCAGCGGGAACCCGATGACCCAGAACAGACCCGCCCGGTCGCGCGCCAGGAGGCGCAGATCCTTGAGGGCGACGGTCAGGGCGCCGGACATCAGTCCCTCAGCGTCCGGCCGGTGAGGGCCAGGAACACCGCCTCGAGGTCCGGCCGGCGGACGTTGAGCGTCGCCAGCGGGAGATTCGCCGACGCGAGCCGCGCGACATCCTCGAGCGGCCGGTCCGTCTCGATTCGGAGCGACGTCCCGTCGAGGTGCCAGGGGATCCGCGAAGGGTCCTCGGGCGCCTTCGCGAGCACGGCGTCGATCACCGCGGGCCCGCCGTGGCGCTCGATCAGGCGGTCCACGGTGTCGAGGGCGAGGATCCTGCCGTGGTCCATGATCGCCACCCGGTCGCAGAGCCGCTGGGCCTCCTCGATGTAGTGCGTCGTGTACAGGATCGTCCGGCCGTCCCGCCGAAGCGCCTCGATGCTCTCGAAGACGTGGTTGCGCGACTGCGGATCGACGCCGACCGTCGGCTCGTCGAGGAGCAGGAGGGGAGGATCGTGGACCAGGGCGCAGGCGAGGTTGAGACGGCGCTGCATGCCGCCGGAGAACGTGCTCACGCGGTCGCCGCGCCGCGGCTCGAGGCCGGCGAACGCCAGGCCGCGAGCGACGCGCTCGCCGAGCACCCGCCCGCGGAGGCCGTACAGCCTCCCGAAGAACGCGAGGTTCTCCTCGGCCGTCAGCTCGCCGTAGAGCGAGAGGGACTGGGGGGCCACCCCGATGGCCCTTCGGACCCCCGGTCGGGTCGGATCGGTGGCGCCGTTCACGAGGACCTCGCCTTGATCGGGGGAGAGCGCGCCCACGAGGAGCAGGATCGTCGTGGTCTTTCCGGCGCCGTTCGGGCCGAGGAGACCGAACGTCTCCCCTCGATGGAGCGCGAACGACACGCCGTCCACCGCCGTGATCGCGCCGAACGACTTGCGGAGGCCGCGCGCCTCGATCACCGCCGCCCCGCCCGGGGAGGTGGGCCGGATCGCGCGCGCGCCGAGCCGATCGGGGTGCCGTTCCGGTCGAAGCGCAAGATGCGTCCGGGCAGCCGCACTTCGAGGACGCCGCTTTCCTCGAGGGCCCACGAGACCGGCTCGCCGTCCGCGCCGTACGACCAGGTGTACGTCCAACGCGTGCCCTGCAGCAGGTCGAGCACCAGGACGCCCCTCTCGGGAAGCCCCGGCCGCGCCGGGTACGCAAGGTCGGCCGCGACGAACGCTCCGTTGTTGGTGGCGGAGAGGTCCTTCACCGACGCCTCCACCTCGGACACCCTGAAGCTCTCCTTCCCGTCCGCGCCGAAGATCCTGAGGTCCGCGGGCGCGTCGAGCCCCGTCGTCGTGGAAACGGCGAGACCGTTCTCCGCCGCGAGCGGCAGGACCTCCTTGACCCAACGGCCATCCTCGATCGACACGCTGAAGCGCGCGTCCGGCTGCCTGGCGTTCACGAGCGTGAGGGTCGTCGCTCCCGTCGGCGGGGGCGGCTCCTTCGACCCCGGCGGCCGGATCTCGTCGGCGGACGCCCTCCGATACCGCGTCGATAGGATCGCCGCCGACCGGTCGTCGGGGGCGATCTCGGCGCTCTCGGCGACGCCCTCTTCCATGGGCCCGTCGTCGGACGACGGGTCCGAGTGGACGAGCCGGCTCTCGTTGCGGAGTCCGATGTCGAGGACCGGCTCGTCGCCGTGGAACACCACGAGCCGGTCCGGGGCATCGGGGGCGGTGCGATTTCGCGGATCGACCCGGAGCCGTCCGTACTCCGGCTGCCCCGACACGTAGAGCGCGATCCGGTCCGCGACCGGGGTCTCGGCGGGAGGCGGTGTCCGCGGCCGGCCCGCGGCGGGATCGGGCTTCGCTCCCGCGCGAATCGGGAGCGCCGCGAGCGAGAGAGCGAGCGAGGCGATGAGCGGTGCCCTGTTCATGAGGGGATCGATTGTACATGGATATGCTGCGTGTCGACGGGCTGGGCCGAGCGACTTGCCGTTTTGCGAACCGGACTCTAGAATGCGGACTGATTTGGTCCTTTATAAGAAGGGTTCGAACCCAGGAGGTTTCGATGGCTTACGAGCTCCCCGCCCTACCGTACTCCTTCGACGCGCTCGAGCCGTGGATCGACGCGCGCACGATGGAGATCCACCACGACAAGCACCACGGCGCCTACGTCAACAATCTGAACAAGGCCCTCGAAGGGCAGCCGGCGCTCCAGTCGCTGGCGCTTCCCGTGCTGCTCGCGGACCTTAACCGCGTCCCGGAATCGGTGCGCACCGTCGTGCGGAACAATGGGGGAGGCCACCTGAACCACGACATGTTCTGGAAACTGATGAAGAAGGGAGGCGGAGGGGAGCCGCTCGGCGAGCTCGCGGACGCCATCAAGGCGGGATTCGGCTCCTTCGCGGAGTTCAAGACGAAGCTCTCCCAGGCGGCCGTCGGCCGATTCGGCTCCGGCTGGGCGTGGCTCTACTTCCAGGGGGGGAAGCTGCTCGTCGACTCGACCCCGAACCAGGACTCGCCCATCATGTCCGGAGGGAAGGCGGTGCTGGGGCTCGACGTCTGGGAGCACGCGTACTACCTCAAGTACCAGAACCGCCGGCCCGAGTACGTCGAAGCTTGGTGGAACGTCGTGAATTGGGAGCAGGCGCTCGAGAACTACCGGCTCGCCCGGAAGTAGCCGACGATCCCGGCGCGCGCGCCCGCGGCCGGTCGCGGCCGGGGCGCGCGCGTTGCCTCCCCCCCGCCAAGCCCGTCGAGCGTCCCGTCCCCGCCGCCCTCGCTCCGACATGAGCGGAAGTTGAATTTCCCGCGTACTTGCGGTATCTGATACGCTCTTCCGTTCACGGCGAACCTGCTCTCATTCCGGCGAGGAGGGGACATGGCGGGAATCGTGGGGTACGGCGCGTACGTCCCGCGCAACCGGATCAAGGCCGAGGTGATCGCGGCGCAGTGGGGCAAGGACCCCGACGCGATCCGCAAGGGGCTTCTCCTGAACGAGAAGTCGGTGCCCGGCCTCGACGAGGACACGATCACGATCTCGGTCGCGGCCGGACGGGCGGCGATCGCGCGCGCGGGGATCGACCCGGCTCGGGTCGGGGCGCTCTACATCGGATCGGAATCGCACCCGTACGCGGTGAAGCCCAGCGGCACCATCGTCGTCGAGGCGCTCGGGATCGCGCCCGAGGTCCACGTGGCGGACTTCGAGTTCGCCTGCAAGGCCGGGACCGAGGCGATGTTCGTCGCGCTCGGCCTCGTGGAGTCGGGGCGGGTCGAGTACGCCATGGGCATCGGTGCGGACACCTCCCAGGGCGCCCCGAACGACGCGCTGGAGTTCTCCGCGTCCGCCGGCGGGGCCGCCTACCTGTTCGGCAAGGACGCGCTGCTCGCGGACGTGCTGGAGACCTACAGCTTCACCACCGACACGCCGGATTTCTGGCGGCGGGAGGGCGAGTTCTACCCGCGGCACGGGGGCCGGTTCACCGGCGAGCCCGCGTACTTCAAGCACGTGCTGGCGGCGACGCGCGGGATCCTGGCGAAGACGGGGCTCAAGCCGTCCGACTTCCGCTACGCGGTCTTCCACATGCCGAATGGGAAGTTCCCGATGCAGGCCGGGAAGGACCTCGGCTTCAAGAAGGAGCAGATCGAGACCGGCTGGATCGTCCCGACGATGGGGAACACGTACTCCGGCTCCTCGCCCACGGGCCTCGCGGCGGTCCTGGACGTGGCGTCTCCCGGCGACCTGATCCTGATCACCTCGTTCGGGTCGGGCGCGGGCAGCGACTCCTTCGTCCTCAAGGCGACCGCGCTCCTGCCCGAGCGCCGCGGCCGGGCGGCCACCGTGCGCTCGATGCTCGACGGCCCTCGGCGCTACCTGACCTACGGGGAGTACGCCAAGTTCCGCGAGAAGATCATCCTCAACGACTGACGGGGAGGGAGGGACGATGCGCGAGGTGGCGATCGTTGCGGCCGGGATGACCCGGTTCGGCGAGCTGTGGGAATCGAGCCTGCGCGACCTCTTCGTCGAGGCGGCGAGCGAGGCGCTCCGAGGCGCGGGCGTCGACCGGGTCGACTCGATCTACGTCGGGAACATGGCGGCCGGCCAGTTCGTGGGCCAGGAGCACCTCGGCCCGCTGATGGCGGACCACCTCGGGATGGCCGGGACCGCGGCCGCACGGGTCGAGTGCGCGTGCGCGTCCGGCGGGGTCGCTCTCCGCTCGGGATTCCTCGAGGTCGCGTCGGGGGCGAGCGACCTCGTGCTCGCGGGGGGCGTCGAGAAGATGACCGACGGCGCGGACGTCACCGCGGTCCTCGCGACCGCCGCCGATCAGGAGACCGAGGCGTACCACGGGATCACCTTCCCCGGGCTGTACGCCATGATCGCCCGGGCCCACATGCAGGCCCACGGGACGACCGAGGAGGATCTCGCCTGGGTCGCGGTGAAGAACCACCTCCACGGATCGCTGAACCCGAAGGCGCAATTCCACCGCGAGGTCAAGCTCGAGGAGGTGCTGAGGTCGTCCATGGTGGCCGATCCGCTTCGCCTCCTGCTCTGCTCGCCGGTGAGCGACGGGGCCGCGGCCGTGCTGCTGTGTCCCCTCGATCAGGCGAAGAAGTACACCGACCGTCCGGTGAAGATCCGCGGCGTCGGCTTCGCCACGAGCTCGCTGGCGCTCGCCGACCGGAAGGACCCCGCGTTCCTCGACGCGGTCGCGCTGTCGGCGGAGCGGGCGTACCGGATGGCGGGCATCGGCCCCGCCGACGTGCAGGTCGCCGAGGTGCACGACTGCTTCGCGATCGCCGAGATCTGCTGCATCGAGGCGCTCGGGCTCGTGCCCGTGGGGGAGGGGCGCCACTCGGCCCGCAAAGGCGTGACCGGACTCGGCGGGAAGATCCCGGTGAACACCAGCGGCGGCCTCAAATCGAAGGGGCATCCGGTGGGCGCCACCGGCATCGCCCAGGCCATCGAGATCTTCGAGCAGCTGCGCGGCGATGCGGGCGAGCGCCAGGTCCGGGGCGCCCGCATCGGCCTCGCCCAGAACATGGGAGGATCCGGAGCCAGCTCCGTGGTCCACGTCTTCGAGAGGGTGTGACCCATGCCGAGCCCGAGATACTGGCGAGAGCTTCCGAACCGCTTCCGTCTCGAGGCCGCGCGGTGCCGGGGCTGCGGAAAGGTGGCCTTCCCCGCCCGCCGCGTCTGTCCCGCGTGCCGGGGGGAGGCTTGGGAGCCGACGGCCCTCTCGTGGAAGGGGAAGGTCGTCACGTCGACGGTGGTCGTGGTGCCCCCGACCGAGTTCCACATGGAGGCGCCCTACGCGATGGCCGTCGTGGAGACGCCGGAGGGGGCGCGTCTGATGACGCAGGTCGTCGACTGCGATCCCGCCACGGTCCTCCCCGGCACCGAGGTCACGCTGGTGTTCCGCAAGATCCGGCGCGAGGGGCACGGCGGGATCCTCTGCTACGGCTTCAAGGGGGTGCCTGCGGCCTAGTGGATCGCGGGTGCGTCGCGAGGAGGCGCCCATGCCGAAGGTTCGGATCTCCGTGGAGATTCCCGACGAAGCGTTGCGCGCCTTCAAGGACGCCGCCGATCGCGAAGGGCTCGGCGTCGAGGCGATCCTCGAGCGAACCGTCAACAACCTGCTCCGGGAGCTCGAGCGGGAACGCAGGGACGGGTTCGACCCCCCGATCGTTCCCGCGTGATCTCACGTGGAGGTCGCCGCGGGTAGGAGCCCGGGAATGTCCGAAGCGAAGCGCATCCGACTGACGAGCCTCGCCTCCTGCGCCGGCTGAGCGAGCAAGATGGGGCCGGAGGCCCTGGCGCAGGTCCTGCGCCCGCTCGCCGGGATGTTCGAGGCGGATCGCTACCCGGACCTGCTCCGGGGGCTCAGGGAGCTCGACGACGCGCTGGTCTGGCGGATCGACGACGACCGCGCGATCGTGCAGACGGCGGACTTCTTCCCGCCGGTCGTGGACGATCCCTACCACTTCGGTGCGATCGCGGCGGCCAACGCGCTGTCCGACGTGTACGCCATGGGGGCGGAGCCGCTCTTCGCCCTGAACCTCGTCGGCTTCCCGGACGACCTGGACCCGGCGATACTGTCGGAGATCCTGCGAGGCGGCGGGGACAAGGTGCGCGAATCGGGCGCGGTGGTCGCCGGAGGCCACACCACCGTGGATCGCGAGCCGAAGTACGGCCTCGCGGTGACGGGCCTCGTGCATCCCGGCCGGATCCTGTCGAAGGGAGGCGCGCGGCCCGGGGATGTCCTGCTCCTGACCAAGCCGATCGGGACCGGCGTCGTGACCACGGCCCACAAGCGACAGCAGGTGGACGAGGCCGACCTCGAGGCGGCGGTGGACAGCATGGAGCGGCTCTCGGCCGGCGCGGCCCGGCTCCTGCGCGAGTCGGGCCCCGCGGTCCACGCGCTGACCGACGTGACCGGATTCGGCCTCGCGGGACACGCGCACGAGATCGCGGAGCAGTCGCGGCTGACGCTACGCATCGCCTTCCGGGACGTGCCCCGTCTCCCCGGCGCGGAGGGGTATGCGCGGAGCGGGACGATCCCGGGAGGGACGCGCCGGAACGAGGCGTTCTACACCCCCTGGATCGAGTACGGGCGGCCCCTCGAAACGTGGGAGCGGCACCTCCTCTTCGACCCCCAGACGTCGGGCGGCCTCCTCGCGGCGGTGGAGGGCGCGGAGGCGTCCGCGCTCGTCGCCGCGTTTCGCCGCGCCGGGGAGCCGGTTTGGCGGATCGGCGACGCGCTGGGGGGCCGGGAGGGAGGCCTGGTCGTCGCGTGAGCCACCCCGGGGGATCTCCCTCGCGCTCCCCGGCCGCGGAGCCCGCGGAGCGCGACGCGTCCCGAACGGCCGGGAGCCGGAACGGGCTCATCGCCCTCGCCCTGGCCGCCGCGACCCTTCTCGTGTACGCGCGGGCCGTCGGCTTCGACTTCGTCGGTCTGGACGACGCGGCCTACGCATCCCGCAACCCGTTCGTCCTGGGCGGCCCGACGCGAACGGGGATCGCCTGGGCGTTCACGACGACCTACCAGGCGAACTGGCACCCGCTCACGTGGATCTCCCTCATGATCGACGCGGCGCTGGGCGGGAAGGCGCCGTGGCTCTTCCACCTGACGAACGTCGTCCTGCACCTCGCGAACACCCTCCTGCTCTTCCACGTGCTCTTCAGGATGACCGGCCTCCCGTGGCGCAGCGCGTTCGTCGCCGCCCTGTTCGCGGTCCACCCGCTCCACGTCGAGTCGGTCGCCTGGATCACCGAGCGCAAGGACGTGCTGAGCACGCTGTTCTGGCTGCTCGCGATGCTCGCGTACCTCCGGCACGTCGAGCGTCCGACGAGGCCGAGGTACCTCCTCGTCCCCGCCGCGATGGCCCTCGGCCTCCTCGCGAAGCCGATGCTCGTCACCCTTCCCCTCGTGCTGCTGCTCCTGGACGTGTGGCCGCTGCGCCGGTTCCCGTCGGCCGCCGGTCCTGGCGACTCTCGAGGCCGGACGTATCGCCTCGTTCTGGAGAAGGCGCCGCTCTTCGCTCTCTCTCTGGTCTCGAGCGTGGTCACCATCTACGCACAGAAGAAAGGCGGCGCGTTCGGAGGGCTCGAGGCGTTCCCGCTCGGGCGGCGGCTGGCCAACGCCGTGATCGCCTACGGCACCTACGTCGGCAAGATGCTCTGGCCCACGAAGCTCGCCGTCCCATACCCCCTCATCCCGGGCGCTCAGACGCCGGGGCGGGTCCTCGCGTCGGCGGTCCTGCTGGTGGCGATCAGCGTGCTGGCGATCCGAGGTTTGAAGCGCCGCCCGTACCTCGCGGTCGGGTGGCTCTGGTACCTGGTCACGCTCCTTCCCGTGATCGGCCTCTTCCAGGTCGGGATCCAGAGCATGGCAGACCGTTACACGTACGTTCCCCTCGTCGGCCTGTTCGTCATGGTGGCCTGGGGGGTGCCCGACCTGCTGCGCGGGACGGGCCTGGCCCCGGCCGCCCGACCGGCGATCCTCGGGGGGGCCGCCGGCCTCGCGGTGCTCGCTCTCACGGGCTGCGCGTACGTGCAGGCCGGACGGTGGCGCAACACGAGCGAGCTGTTCGCCCACGTCCTGCGCGTCACCGAGCAGAACGCCACGGCCCACAACGCCCTGGGACTCGACCTCTACGAGAGCGGCCGTCCCGACGACGCCATCGCGCACTACCGGGAGGCGATCCGCATCGCGCCCGGATTCGATCTCGCCTACGCGAATCTCGGCGCGGCCCTGTCCCGGATCGGAAAGACCGACGAGGCCATCGCGGCCTACCGTCAGGCGTTTCGGCTCAGGCTCGAGAGTCCGGGGATGCGGACGACCGTCGCCGGCCTGCTGATGACGCAAGGACGGGATGACGAGGCGGCCGCCGAGATCACCCGGGCGATGGGCGACGCGCCGGGGGACGTCTCCCTGCGGAAGGCCCTCGGCTCCATTCTCGCCCGCCAGGGAAAGAGCCCCGAGGCGATGGCGGAATTCGAGGCGGTCCTCCGTGAGACGCCTGAGGACGCCGAGGCGCTCGCGAGCCTCGGGACGCTCCTCATGAAGCAGGGAGATCTCGCCGGGGCGAGCGCCCGGTTCGCCGAGGCCCTCAGCGTCGAGCCCGACAACGTGCCGGCCCACAAGAACCTCGGCGTGATCCTGGCCCGCCAGGGACGCTACGGCGAGGCGGTCGCGCAGTTCACCGAAGCGCTCAGGGTGCGCCCGGAGGACGACGGGGTTCGCCGAAACCTCGAGCACGCGAAGGCGCTCGCCGCCGGCGGTCGCTGAAGGCGCCCGACCCTCGCGCGGCCGTCGTCCGGCTATCCGCCGTCCGCCCATTTGGTGTGCGGTTTCCTGTTGAGGACGAGGTAGTCCCAGAGGAGCCGGCCGTACGTGTGGGGAACGATCCCGCTCTTCTCGTAGAACGGCCGCAGCAGCCGGTGGAGTCGCCTCAGGTTGTACATCGGGACCCGCGGGAAGTAGTGGTGCTCCAGGTGGTAGTTGGAGAAGAGGTACGCGCGGTCCCAGAACCACGACGGCTTCATCAGGGTGCTCCACTTCGCGGGATCGTCGGGGTCGATGTCGTAGTGCTGGCCGAGGCGGTTGATCACGAACGCGACGGGAAACACGAAGAACACCGGGAGCAGCTGGACGCGGAGGAGCGGTCCCACCCCTCCGGCGGCTCCGAGCGTCACCGCCACGCCGAGGTGGAACGCCACGGCGGCCCAGCGCTCGATCCGGATCCGCCTCTGCAACGGGACGGGGTAGCCGGCGGTCTCCGCCGCCGCGGCCCGGAAGTAGATCGGGAACAGCGCCGGCGTGAAGTAGAGCAACTTGTACCAGCGGCGGTTCCGCTTGGGCGTGAGGCGGAACCGCTTGGGATCGTCGGTGTCCGATCCCAGCTCGGCGTGGTGGTCGAGGTGCCAGCGCGTGAACTGGGACGCTGAGATGCCGCTGGGGATCGCGTACGCCACCCCGAGCCAGCGGTTCCGCCGGGAGTTCCGCTCGCGGAACACCGTGTCGTGCACCACCTCGTGCAGCAGGACAGTGAAGTTGAAGAGCGTGAACCCCTGCACGAGCGCGAGCGGGATCCAGACGAGGGGATTCGAGAAGCGCCAGAGCCCCGCGGAGGCCAGGGCGAGGAGCATCAGCTGCCACCCGGTCCAGGCGAAGTGCTTCCCAGGGGTTCTCTCGTGGAGGCGCTTGAGCACGTCGTTCGGGAGCGCGGTGGCGAGGTCCCGCCGCAGCTCCTCCGTCGCGTTCGCGTAGAAGCTCCCCTTCACCGAGGCGGGATTGTCGAATCGGTCCGTCACGCTCCGCTCCCCTCGGGATTATCTCATCCGCCAGCCCCTCCGCGCTTGACGGGCGTCAGAGGCCCAGCCGCTGGGCGGCGAAGAAGAGCAGGGGGATCGTGAGCACCCCGAGCAGCGTGCTGGCGAAGGTGGAGCGGGCCGCGAGCGTCGAGTCGCCGCCGTACCTCTCGGTGAAGACCCCGCAGTTCACCGCGACCGGCATGCACGCCACCAGGAAGACCACCCGGCGGGGCACCTCGTCGAGCTTCGCCCCGGCGGCCTGCGCAAGGAAGAGCAGCGCGGCGACGGCGGCCGGCGCCGCGAGGAGCCGCGCGAGGAGGACCCCCCACGTCGCGCGCTTCAGAGCCGCGCCGCCGCGCGTGACCTCCTCGAGCTTCGCCCCGGTCACCAGGAGCGCCAGGGGGATGGTGAGGGCGCCCGCCAGATCGAGGGCCTGGAACGAGGCGTAGCCCGCCATCGCCGCGGGAGCCGCTCCTCGCGGGTCGAGGTCGGGCAGCGCGCGCAGTCCCGGGAACAGAAGCGGCGCCGCGATCCCCGCGAGGGCGGAGAGAAGGCCCGGATGGACCAGGATCTCGCGGACGGACCGCGCATCCGGCTTCCGGCCGATCAGGATCGCGAGACCGACGCTGAAGACCGCGACGCGAGTTCCCACCTCGCACAGCAGGACCGTCCGGACGCCCTCGCCTCCGTACAGCGCCTGCGCGATCGGGAGCGGGAGGTAGATCGAGTTCGCCAGGGCCACCAGGAACACGAAGGTCGGGCGCGTTGCCCTGTCGCAGAAGAACGGAGCGACCGCGAAGCCGGCGGCCGCGCCCAGGAGGAACAGCGCGGCACCCGCGACCGGGAGGAGCCCGCTCGCGAGGATCGAGTCCCGCGACACGGTGCGCACGAGCTGGGTGAAGGTCAGCGCGGGAAGCGCCACGTCCACCGCGAGGCGGCTCATCGAGGAGACGGCGCCGCCCGCGAGCCAGCCTCGCCGCGCCGCGACCCAGCCGATCCCGATCACGGGGAGCAGGGAGAGTATCTTGAAGAGGACGAGGCTCCAGCCGGCCATGACCCCCCCGGGGACGGCGGATGATTGTAGCCGCTCGCCGTATAATCGGCTCCCTTCCGGAACCGCTTGGGAGAGAAGATGCGCCTCGGACCGGGGTTCCTCGCTGCCGCCCTCCTGGTGCCCGCCGCGGCCGCGCCCGGCGGGCTGCCCGCGGCGGGGTGCGTGCGGGTGCTGCGCGAGGCGCGGATCGCCGCGGGGCAGGGGAACGCGGCGAAGGAGCTCACTCTGATTCGCCGGGCCGCGAAGGACTATCCGAACGAGATCCTGCCGGCGCTGGCCCTCCTGGAATTCCCGGACCGGACGATGCTCGATGCCGGCGAGATCGGCGGCGCTCGCGCCGCCGTCCTCACGCGGCTCAAGGCCCCCGGAGGGCTCCTACCGACCTCCGCCCTGCTCCGCGTCGCGGAAGACCCCGCCGCGTCTCCCGCCGACCGCGCGGCGCTGCGGGGCGCCCTCGAGGCGCGCCTGGCCCGGACCCCCGCCGACCCCGACCTTCTCGAAGCGCTGGCCTCCGTCCTGGCGAGGCTTCCCGACCGGGAGGCGGAGCTTCTGGTCCTCGCGCGCCTCGACGCGGCTCGCCCCTCGGCGTCCACCGAATTGAAGCGGGCGCGGCTCGCGGAGGAGCTCGGACGCCGCGAGGACGCGCTCGCGATCTACCGAGGGATCGAGTCGCGCTACGGGGGCTCCCCCGTCCTCAGAGAGGCCATCGGGAGGTCGCTGGCCGCGCTCCGAAAGCTCGACGAAGCGAAGCAGGCAACCGTCGCGCTCGAAGCGGACCCCGCGGGCAAGGAGGCCGCGGGCCGGGTCTCGGTCGCCCGCGCGTGGGTGCTCTGGGACGACGGGAAGGACCTCGACGCGGAGGCTGCGTTTCGCGAAGCGGTGCGCGAGGATCCCGGCAACGACGAGGCCGCGGATGCGCTCAGGACCCTCTTCGCGACCCCCGACGAGCGGGTGGCGCTCGCGGCCTCGGAGACCGAGCGTCTCGACCGCGTCCGCGATCCCGCCGCTCTCTTCGAAGCGGGAGCGACGCTGCTCCTCTCCGGCAACGCCCCCGCGGCCGTGGGCGTGCTGGCCCGGGCGGTCGAGGCGTCGCCTGCTCTGGAGATCGCCTGGTTCGACCTCGGCGTGGCCGCGCTCCGCCTCGATCGCTGGGAGGAGGCGAGGGAGGCCTTCGAGCGGGCGGGAGCCCTCAAGCCCGATCGACCGGAGACCTTTCTGTACCTGGGCGAGGCGCTGCTGAAGCTCCAGCGGTTCGGGGAAGCCGTGGCGCCGCTCCGCCGCGCGCTCGCGTTGCGCCCCGCGCTGTCGGAAGCGCACGCCTCGCTCTCCGACTGCTACCGAAGCCTCGGCGAGCCGGACCAGGCGGACCGCGAGTTGCGGCTCGCCGGGCCCGGGCGGTGATTCAGAACCGCTTCGCGTACTCCCGGAAGCCGGCGGCGAGCCCCGCTGCCGAAGAACCGTAAACTGCCGGGAACACGTCCGCGGGCGGGTAGCCCTCCGCCATGTAGAGGACGAGGCTGGGAAACGCTCCGTCCTGCCACTCCGGCTTGCCGTGGCGGAGGAAGTGGACCCACAGCCACGACTGCGCGGGAAACAGCCGCGCCGGCTCCCCCAGGAGCTCCTCGGGCCGCGCGTCGAGGAGCCGGTCGAGCGGAATCGCGTTGCCGCTCCTTACGGCGCTCGCGACCTGGGCCGCGTCCGCCCGCGGCGGCTCCCCCAGGCTCCTCGCGTGCGAGGCCCGGCCCGTCGCCCGGCGGCGCGGTGAAGCGCGGGGGATGATCCGACCGTTCTCGACGTCGGACGTCGCGACGTACTCCGCGAGCCCCTCTTCGAGCCACGGGGGGAGCGTGACGCCGGGGCGCGTGACATGGGCGTGCAGGTACGCGTGCGTCGCCTCGACGCGGACGACCCGGTCCAGCGCCTCGGCCCCGCCGCGGACCTCAAGGTGGAACGCCAGCAGCCCCGCCGGATCGTAGAACCCGCCGCCGCCCGAGCCGGGGGAGCGGGGGTCTTCCGTGGCGAAGGCGCCGAACGACGCGTGCCTCGCGAACACGAACGTGAGGATGCGATCCGGGGCCGCCTCCTCCGGGATCGCGTCGTGGAACATGCGCGATAGGGTGGCGTAGGCGCCCTCGAGCTGCGCCCCGATCCGCGCCGGGATCCGCGGCGACGCGGCGTCGGTGACGATCTCGAAGTGCTCGGTCGAGAGGCGCGCCGGGCTCGGCGGACAGCGCCTTGAACTGGACCGTCCATTCGAGGGTCGCCTCGGCGGCGCGGCCGTTCCGGAGCGCCGGGGCGAATCGCCATTTCGCGATCGCCTCCCGCGTCGCCCTCAGGAACGCGTCGTCGAACGGCCCCGACGGATCGATGCGGAGCGTCTCCACCGACGACGGTCGGCCCCTCCCGTCGATCCTCACGCGCACCGTGACCGCCGGCGCCGCGCCCGAGCCGGCGGCCTCCGGAGGAATCGACGGCGCCTCCCGGTGCAGCGCCACGGGGGGGAGGCTCGCCGCCGCGCGGTCCGCGGCGTCCGCGACCGGCGCGCCGAGCAGGAGGGCGAAGAAGGCTCCGCCGACCGAAAGGAGTCTCACGCGTTGCATGATAGCCCGGCCGAACGCGCCGCGCGTCAGCGCGCCTCCTCGGCGCGGAAGGCGATCCCGCCCCCCACGATCGTCCAGAGCACCCGCGCCTCGAGGACCTCGTCGTCCGTCACGGCCAGGATGTCCCGGGAGAGGACCACGACGTCGGCGAGCTTGCCCGGCGTCAGCGTCCCCTTGATCCCTTCCTCGAACCCGGCATATGCGCCGCTCGCCGTGTAGGATCGAAGCGCTTCTTCGCGGGTCATCCTCTGCTCCGCGAAGAACGCGGCGCCGTCCTTCATCTTCCGGGTCACCGAGGCGTGGAAGCACGCGATCGGATCGACGTCCTCCACGGGCGCGTCGGTGCCGTTGACGACGACGGCGCCGGAATCGAGGAGGCGGCGCCAGGCGTACGCGCCGGTCCGCGCCCGATCCTCGCCGATCCGCTCGACGACCCAGGGCCCGTCGGAGGTGCAGTGAATCCCCTGCATCGCGGCGATCACGCCGAGGTGCGCGAATCGGGGAATGTCGGCGGGGTCGAGGTGCTGCGCGTGCTCCACCCTGAAGCGGGCGTCCTTGAGGGCGGGGAACGCCCGGAACGTCCGCTCGTAGACGTCGAGCACCTCGTGGTTCCCGCGGTCCCCGATGGCGTGGACGCAGAGCTGGAAGCCGTGCTCCGCGGCGAGACGGGCCGTCGCCTCGAGGCGCTCGACGGGCTGCGCCGGCAAGCCGCGGTCTCCCGGAAGATCGGCGTAAGGAGCGAGCATCCACGCACCGTGGGAGCCGAGGGCGCCATCCATGTACCGCTTGATCGCGCGGACCGTGAGGTGCCGGCGGCCGAGCTCGAGGAGCGGCCCCTCCGCGAGACGAGGCGCGATGACGTCGTCGCCGTCGGACAGCATGACGTACAGCCGGATCCTGAGCTCTCCTGCCACCGCCATGTTCCGAAAACCGTCCACGGTCTTGAGATCCTCGCCCGCGTCGTGGAACGTCGTGATCCCTTTCGAGAGGCACTCGTCGGTGGCCAGTTCCACGTCGTGCCGCAGCTCGGCGTCCACCTCGGCGGCCGGCAGCCGCGCGCGATCCGCGTCGACCGCGCGCTGGACCGCGTCGTCCGCCGCCTCGATCAGCACCCCGGTGGGCCGGCCCGACCGGCCCTTCAGGATCGTCCCTCCCGGCGGGTCCGGTGTTTCGGGGCCGATCCCGGCGCGCTCGAGAGCGAGCGCGTTGACGATGGACGCGTGGCCGCTGGCGTGGCGGAGACGAACCGGGTGCCCCGCCGCCACCCGGTCCAGAGCGTCGCGAACCGGGTAGCCCGAGACGGAGGGCGAGGGACGGGAGACCCACTTCTCCTGGTGCCAGCCTCGTCCGAGGATCCACGCTCCCGGTGGGGCGGTCCGCGCCGCGGCCTCGACTCGCGCCACGATCTCGTCCCAGTTCCTGGCGGTGTGGAGGTCGAGGATCCGCTTCGATTGGCCGAGGCTCACGAAGTGGGCGTGTCCCTCGATGAACCCCGGGATCGTAAGGCGCCCCTGGAGGTCGATCACCCTGGTCTTGGGGCCGATGAGCTTCCCGATCTCGTGGTCCGACCCGACCGCCGCGATCGTGTCCCCCCTTGTCGCGAGCGCCTGCGCGCGCGGTCGCGCGGGGTCCAGCGTGACCACGTTGCCGTGGAGGAGGACTAGGTCCGCGGGCTTGGGGGTGGAGCCGCAGCCGGTCGAGAGCGCCGAGACAGTCGTCAAAGCCATGAGAGCGAGAAGCCTCCGGGAGTGGAATGACATCGATGTTTCTCCAGGAGCGTTATAGGGGAGTTGCCGCGGCGGGTCAACGGAAGGAGGGCACTCGCCGCGGTCCTCGGCACCGCAATTGACCTGGATCGTGTGGCGATGTATATACATTACATGGTCCGAACGCAGCTCTACCTGGACGCGGCGATCCACGCGAGGCTGTCCGCCCTCGCGCGGAAACAGGGTAGGTCCCTCTCGGAGCTGGTCCGAGACGCCCTGGCGCGCGCTTACGGCCCTGGCGGCGCCGATGATCGGCTCGCCACCCTCCGAGCCATCGAGGGACTATGGAAGGACCGCACAGATCTGGGCGACACCGCAGGGTACGTGAGGCGGCTAAGGCGGGATACGCGCCGAGCCCGGCGGCGCCGTCCGTAGTCGGGGTCCTCCTCGACTCGGACGTCGTGATCGAGGTGCTCCGCGGCAAGGCGGTGATCGTGGGGAAGCTCCGTGCGCTGGAAGCCGCCGGCGTCCCCACCTATTGCTCTGCCGTCACGTGGTCCGAGATCCTCGCCGGGATCCGGCGGGGGGAGGAAGCGCTCACGGAAGCGTTCCTCGCCGCGAGGGGCGACGTCGTGATCGACGCCAAGGCGGGGCGCCGCGCGGGCGGCTACCTCGCGCGCTATTCGCGGTCCCACGGCGTCGAGATCGCGGACGCGCTCGTCGCCGCCGCGGCGGCCACGACGGGCCTCAATCTGTGGACGCTCAACCGGCGGCACTACCCGATGCCGGATGTGGTTTTCTTTGAGCCCTGACTGCTCATCCGTAAGCTCGATTGGAGAACTCACCTTGGAACGGCTTGCGAGGGTCCCGTCACCCTGGGCTGTTAACCACCGGTCGGGGGTTCGAGGCCGGGCTCGGGAGCCAGACCACCGAATTACAAACCCCAGGGTTTTGGTGAACAGCCCGGCACGGAATCTCAAGCCTTCTCGCCGAAACCCCCGCGAAACTCGCGACCTTTTCAGTCCACAACAACGCTTCGCGCTCTCCGGCGGCGGGGTCTCTGCCGAGACAATGGCTTACGGCGACCCCGCGTGTCACGGGGGCTCTCTCGCTCTCGGCGCTGGCGGAGAGCCAGAGGCATCCCCGTTCCATGCCAACCGGCGCATGCTCAGGCAGCGGCAGCGTCGCCGAGGGAATCACCGGGACACGCCTTCGAAGCCACAGGGCGAGCCACGGCATGGTGATACGAAGCGCGCGGCCCGCGCCAGGCCGGCCTGCAGATCAGCGCGATCGCCAGCTGGACAAGGAAGAGGTCCGAGTCGCGCATGACAATTGCCAGGGGGGAAAGAGAATGAACACCGAACTGAGGAGTTCATCAAGGATCACTATGCTGCTCCTCGGGCTACTCGTGCTGTTCACCGTTGCCGTGGGGCAAGAGCCACGGAGTGAAGCGTTGATTCGTCGGGGCACCGTCCAATCCGAGCTGGACTATCTTCGAACCGCGAATCTTCCGATCTCGATCGAGTTGACGCAGGTGACGATCAGGCAAGCTTATGACGAGATCGCCCGGAAGGCAGGTTTCAGCATCGCCTACGAAGGCACCGTGAATGGTGATTCGAAACACGACGTATCGTTCAGGAAACTGGCGCTCAAGGACATCCTGAGCAAGCTCGGTCAAACGTTCGAGTTGTCCTACAGGGTGGATGGTCCCGACAAGCTCACGGTCATCGGCGCGAGTCGAAAATGAGGCTGACAAGGTGACGAACCGTACCGGTCGGCGCGCTCCGAGTGGTACGGGGCCAGCTAACACGGCCATCAAGCTGCCGGTCCACCCGGTCACGGCCGTTGCCTGCGCACGCCCCGCGCCAGCACGTCCAGCAGCCTATGGTCGACAATGGCGCTCACGATCGTCGCGGAGGTACCTCGATGAAGCGAGATTGCCCAAGCTGCCGTATTCCACTGACGGAGACTTCCCTCGGCTCCGTCCGCATCGACGAATGCCCTAAATGCAATGGCATCTGGTTCCAAGACGAAGAACTCCGACTCGCAAAAGACAAAGAAGATCATGACCTCATTTGGCTGGACTTCGAGATTTGGCGGCACGCCGATCGGTTCCGAGTTGGCACCCGAAAGCTCGAATGCCCAGATTGTCACTCCAGCCTCGTTCAGGTCCACTACGGCGATACCCCAATCACCGCCGACTACTGCACCTTGTGTCGAGGCGTGTGGCTTGACAAAGGCGAGTTTGAGAAGATCATCCGCGCCCTCGAGGAAGAGATCAACTCGATGAGTGCGAGAGAGTACTTGAGCGCCAGTCTTCAAGAAGCCAAGGAAATCTTCACGGGATCGGAGTCTCTGCTGTCAGAGTGGCGAGACCTGAGAGCCGTCCTGAAGTTGTTCCAACTTCGCTTTTTCATCGAGCATCAGGGCCTCACGAGCCTATTCACACACTTGCCTTCAGTAGGGTGAAGATGAGCGGTCGGGGAGATAGGTAACACTCTAGCCCGAGGACATGGGCCCGTGGGGCCGGCTCGCCGCGCCTCGCTGCTTCGCGGGGGCCAGGGCAGGCGGGATCGTTGGAAACCGGAAGCCACGGTACGATGCGATGGACCGAGTGGCCGTTCGTCGAAAAGGAGCGGTTGCGATGCTGCAAAGACGGGCACTAGTGTCGCTATTGATTGGCTTGGCATTGCCCCTGAACGCTGCGACGCCCGAGCAGACGGCGAATCGCGGGCCGTTGGCCCACCTGGGTCGAGGGTTGGTGTGCGAAGGTGAGGAGCGTCGGCTCGGGGGTTATGCAAGGGAATGCGACAAGCCGCTGGCTGGTGCGAAGGTCCGGGTATGGAAGGGAGGTCACCTCAGCGCCGCGACGCCGATTCTCGAAGTTCAGACGGATCAACGCGGTCGGTACGAGCTTGACAGCTCAAAGCTCCCCGCGGACACCGCGCTCACGATCACCTGGGACGTCCGAGGCTTTCAAGGGCTCGCAGTAAGCGAGCTGACGGTCCTGAATTTCGAGAGGTCGAAAGACGACACGTTCTTCGTCGTCCGCCTTCCTCGGACAGGCAGGGACGAGCCTGCGCCAACGAGCGTAAGCGATCGGCGAGATAAGTAAGCAAGGAGCCCGGCTCGCCGTGCCTCGCTGCTTCGCGGGACGCGGGGCACGCGTGACGGTGGATCGTTCTTCGTGCGGTTTCCGCCTATGATCGGCGTCAGGCGACGGCCGAGGCCAGACCGCTTTCGCGGGCGATACGGGGTCATAAATGGTGCGGCGGTAAGCGGGACGATGATGTGTCGCCGCGGCGAGCCGGGACACGGACCTAGAGAGCACGAAGCAAGAGCGGTTGGAGCGGCAAGGGAAGCTCGGGGCCCGTTCGGAGGGTGCGGATGAGACCAGAAGAAGTGCAAGATCAGTTGCGAATCCTCGGAGAGCAGGCGTCGGAGTTCTTCACCGAGGCTGGAGAGCGTCTTGCGGCGGTTCCGGCGGAGGACCCGTACCCGATGGGGCGGGACGCGGATTACTTCTGGGGACAGCTTTCCGAAGAGCTGCAGGCGACCTCCGAGTCTCTCGTCGCCGGACTCCTCCGGTTGGTTCCAGAGGTGATACCTGCAGTTCTCAGTTCGCCCGCCCTTACGGAAGCCGACCAACGGGATGTCGGGTTCGGCATTAAGGAGTTGCGAGCGGCCCTAAGGCTTCGGCGTTACCGGCATTGGAATATCGAGGTGTAGTGCGCCAGCGAGAGCATCGCGAAAGATTCCAGCGATTTCGCGGGCTGAATGAAGACCGCAGCAAGCCAGCTTCGCGCGACGGCCGCGGCGGATCGTGTGCCGACGCGCCTCCGAAAGGCGTTGGCGCTGGTCGGCGATACACTTGCCCATCGGCCTGCAGGCGCCGGAACCGCAGTCGTTTACGCGGCTCGCTTCAGCGAGATGATCGGGAGATGCCGGCGACCGGCGCGATACGCGACGTCGAGTTCGACGACGGTTCCAGGCCGCCCTCGTACCAACGCGTGAGGCATCGCGCACGGCGATCGTCGCGGCCAGCGCGTTCGCGGTTCGAAGCGTGGTCGCCAGGAGATCGGGAACTTCCCGAAGTAGATCTCGTCGGGAGTTCTGCCGGCCAATCGGGAGTGCGGCCGCTCCGCATTGTACCAGTCCACGTACAGTGCCAGTTCGCGCCGGATCGCCGCCGGCCGGTACGGGACGACGTGAAGTCGGCGGGTGCACTCCGTCTTCATCGTCCGGATGAACCGCTCGATCACCGCAAGGCTGCCGTACTTCCCAATGGCGCCGAAACGCTGGGCGATTCCGCGCCGCCGGCACCACGCCCGGAACTCGGCGGCGAGGAACTGCACGCCCTGGTCGGTGATGAGGTGGCGCGGTGTGGAGCCTTTCTTCTTAAGGGTGCGGTCGAGGAACTTCATGACGGCGGCGGCCGTTGGCGGGCCTTTGAAGACGGCGACTCCTGCCACGCGCCGGGAGAAGTGGTCGACGGCCACGGCGACCCACCAGCAGAACGGCCAGCGCTGTGGGAAGGCAAGAGGCATCCACGAGACCCAGAAGCCGAGGGAGGTCGGCACGGTCGTGAGGTCCGCGTGCCACACATGATCCGGTCGCTTCGACGTCACGGCGCGAAATGGCGGAACACGCTCGGCAGAGGGTCTCTGACGATCGGGTGGATGGAGCATCCGGCGTACGGTGGTCGCTCCGAGATGGAGACCGGCGCGGGCGAGGACCCGGGCGTTCCGACGCGTTCCCATCGAAGGGAGAAGGACGCGAAGGCGCCGCACGAGGTATCCGACGAAGTCCGGGAATCGATTGACGGGTTCGCGCACCTGAACGAGCGCGTGCGGGCCCTCCTCGTCGAGCCGCCTGTTCCAGGTCGCGACGGTGAGCGGGGTGACGAGAAGGCGTCGAGCAGTCTGGGCGAGAGACCAACCACGGGCGGCGCGCAGTTCGAGGACCGCGAGCCGCTCGGTCGGCGGGTAGTGTGGACGGCGCTGGGGCGGGATCTGCTCCATTCGATGGTCCTTGATTCGCAGCTCCTCTCGAAGCAGGGCGATCTCGCATCGGAGGCGGTCATTCTCGGCGTGGAGCCGCACCCGGGCGTTGAAATGATTCTCGGCGTGGCTGCGCGTGATGGCGAAGACGACGTTCGCCATCGAGACGGCGTGGACTGCCGCGGAGCGGACGCACCGGCGCCAGCGTTTCGGCAGCGGGAACCGACAGCACTGGAACCGACGGCCCGACGGGTCTGCTTCCATCACGTCTCCCCGAGCCAGAGGTCCAGAGTACGCTAAGTCACTGAAGAACTGGATCTTGGTCCGAATGCCAGGTCACCGGTGGATCACCCGATTCAGAGCAGCCTTGACATTGACTTATAATCAAGCCATGATTTATGGGTGAATGGATCGATGGAGCCCTTCGATCCGCTGGAAGCCAAGAAGAGGATACGGTCGGTCCTCGACGCGGGGGTGGTGGTTCCATCTGGCCATGAGTTGGACGAGATGGAGAAGGACGGCCTTACGATGGTGGATTGCACCAACGTCTTGCGGGGCGGCTGGGAGGAACCGGCCGAACTTGAGCGGGGCACTTGGCGTTATCGGGTCAGAACCGCGCGCATCTGCGTCGTGGTCGCGTTCCGATCCGACTCGAAGTTGGCGATCGTGACGGCATGGAGGGAACGGCCATGACCTGCGAGGAGTGCGGCGGGCCGACGACGACGGTGCGGGAGAACTTCCATTACACCGCCTCCGGACTTCCGAACGTGACGCTCGTCGGAGTCCTGGTGGCGCGGTGTCCGAAGTGCGGCGCGTTCGAAGTGGAGATCCCTCGAATCGAGGAGCTCCACCGCACGATCGCCGGGGCGGTCGTCACGAAGCCGGCACCGCTGACGCCCGCGGAGATTCGATTCCTGCGGAAGTGGTTGGGCTGGTCCGGCGTCGATTTCGCGGCTCACATGGGCGTGACGCCCGAAACCGTGTCTCGCTGGGAGAACAGCAACCTGGGGATCGGCGCCGCCGCAGATCGGCTCCTCCGGCTCATGATCGTCAATCAGGTTCCGGTCCAGGACTACTCGCTCGAGATGCTGAAGGCGATCGACGAGGAATCTGCCGTTCTGTTCCGGCTGGGCGTCGAGGCGGACGAGAAGGGTTGGCACGCCGTCGCGGCGTGAGCGCACGCGAGGGCGGCGCGGAACAAGAGGGCGGAGGCATCGCGGGACGATTGGTTGTGCTTTGCAATTGCCCTGGGGAGCCAGACCGCCGGAATACGAACTCTCGCGATCCATCCACGAATCAGCTACGGACGCGCTCATGCCAATGGGATACTTCCCGCTGTAGCTGCCGTCGCGTTCCCGTCTCGTCCCTCAGGAGAATGCGAACACCTTGTTATGGGAGAGCGATGGCACGCTCTCACGCGCGGGGAGCCGTTCTTGCCAAGGCGCCGGCGCGTCGGTTATGGTGATGGCCCTGCATTGGGACGCCGAGACGCACCCGATGGGTCCGCGGATCTCGGCCGAGTTGCACAGGGGAGAGAGGTTGGGTGATCGTGATGGCAGCCGAAGCGAAGCAGAAGGCCGAAGCGAAAGAGAAGAGAGAGAAGAAGGCCAAGGCACCGGCCGAGGCGCCCGCCGCCGCGGCGCCGAAGGCTCCGCCGCCGCCTTCGCCCAGGCCGCCCGCCGATCCCCGGCTCGGGGTCCTGGAGAAGTTCCAGGGCAAGTTCCTGCCCAAGGGCGTCCTCCGCGACCGCTACAAGGCCCTCATGGAGCGTTGGGACTCCGGGGACGACCACGGCGGCGTGACCGTCGAGGAGTTGAAGGCTCTGTTCGACGACTGGAAGGGCACGCGCGAGAAGCCCCCCCGCCTGCCAAGGACGTGATCGCCGGCCGATGCCGGATGGCCCGCTGGCTGTCGTTGGGGAGGGCCGTCTCGTCACGCTCACGAACGGTGCTGAGCTGGCCCCCGCGGAGCGGGCGAGGAAGAAGCGCAAGCTGAAGCTGTCACCCAGGCGACACGGCGCGCTGGGTCGGTGGCTCGGGGGACATCAAACCTCCGCAAAACAATTCCCGGCGTGGACCTCGCGTTCATTGGCCCAGGTGACCTTGCCATGAGCATGGGCCATCCCGGAGAAACCGAGCACCCCGACGTGGTGGCGGCGATGGCCAGAGCAGAGGCAGGCATTCTGCGGAGCCAGGTCGCCGCTGGTGGTGTCGCACGAAGCGTGGAAGACGTGAAGAGCATGATTGACCGAGGCTATCGCGCCTTGGTTCTTGGGTTCGATGGGTCGCTGCTTCATCGTCGCGTGTCGAGCTTGCTCGACGCGCTCCGATGAACCGTGATGCTGACTTGCATCTGTGAGCGGCGGGGGAGACAGGAAACACCCTGGTCCGAGGCGTGCTCCCGGTTCGAGAACAACCCGGGCTAGGGTTGTCGTCCCGCGCGGTACCGGTTCGCGCGCCGTCGCAGCTCGCCGGCGGATTCTCGAGCCCCGCTCTCCGTGGCGGCCCTTGCCGCGGCCTCCGCGGTGGCGGCGGCCTCGGCGAACCGGCCTTCCCGGGCCAGGAGCGCCGCCAAGTGCCCGCCGCTGTTCGTGTCCCGGGGGTCCAGGCGCAGGGCGTCCCGGTAGCGCGCGATCGCCTCGTCGTAGTGCTCCGCCCGCTCAAGGGCCTGCGCGAGGTTGAAGCAGAGGGTTGCCGACTCCGGGCGCGTCTTGAGGGCCTCGCGGTATTCCGCGATGGCTTCCTCGAGCCGTCCGTCCTCCAGTAGGACCGTCGCGAGATTGCTCCGCGCGCGGAAATCCCCCGGGGCGATCTCCAGCGCCTTGCGGTACTCGCCGGCGGCTTCCTCTCTCTTCCCCGTCGCCTCGAGGATGCCCGCCAGATGGAAGCGCGCGTCGAAGCTCCCGGCATCGAGGCGCAGGACTTCGCGAAGCTGGTGTGCCGCGCCTTCGTAATCGCGCCGGCTCGCCAGAGCGACGGCCAGATTGCCGTGGCCCTCCACCGACCCGGGGTCGATCTCGATCGCCTTCTCGAACTGCGCGACGGCCTCGTCCACCTGCCCCAGGCCCAGGTGGGCGCGACCGAGCTCGATGTGGTCGTGGGCATCCCGCGGATGACCGCGCAGAGCGTCGCGCAGACCCTCCAGGCTCTCCTTCTCCTTCTGCGCCGCGAGCGCGCGGGCCAACACGTTCCGCACGTACTCGTTGTTCGGAGTCACCTCCGCGGCATGGGCGTAGAGGGTCACGGGATCGCGCCAGTACCCGGCCTGGCGGTGCGCGAGCGAGATGCAGCCCAGGAGGGTCGCGCACGCCACCGCGGCGAGAACGCTCGGTCCGACGCGCCACCGCGGCGCCAGCTCCGCCGCACCCCAGACCGCCATCACGAACAGGCCGACGAACGGGAGATACGTGTACCGATCGGCCATCGACTGGAGCCCCACCGGCACGATGCCGATGACCGGCACGAGCATTCCGACGTACCAGAGCCACCCCACGGCGAGGTACCGGCGCCGCGTCCGGAGCACCAGCGCCGTCGCCGCCAGGAGCAACACGGCCGCACCCGTTCCCTTCCACAGAGGAATCTCGTACGGGTACGGGTAGAACGCGCTCAGACCGGTCGGCCAGACGGCCGTCCTGACATAGGCGACGTACGACACGAGAGCGTTCTCGAAACGGAGCAGGAGCGGAAGCGACCCGGCCGGCGCCATCATCCCCGCGCTCCGCTGCACCCTTAGGGTGACGAGGCTCGACGCGATCGCGAGCACGAGGAGCGGGAGCTTCTCGAGGAGCAACCTCGCCACGTCGCGCGCCGTCGGCTCCCGCAAGCGCTCGAGCGGCCACACATCCATGAGGAGGAGCAACAGCGGCAGCGTCACGAGCATCGGCTTGGCCATGACCCCGAGGATCGTGAGGAGCACGACCGCCAGGTACCGCGGAATTCCCGGCCGGCGCGCATACCACGCGTACGCCCCGATCGCGAGGATCCCGAAGAAGGCGCTCAGGACGTCCTTGCGCTCCGCCGCCCACGCCACCGATTCCACGTGCGCCGGATGCAGCGCGAAGAGCCCCGCCACGACGGCGCTCCGCCAGGGGGCGCCCGTCATCCGGCGGAAGACGAGATAGAGAAGGGCGGCGTTGAGCGCGTGGAGGACAGCGCTCACGAGGTGGTGCCAGCCCGCGCTCGCGATTCCCAGGACGCGGCCTTCGACACCGAAGAGCTGGCTGTCGAGCATGTGGGAGAGCCACGTCACGGGATGCCAGTTGCCGGCTGCGCCGGTCGTGAACGCCCACCGGACGCCTTCCCACGTGAGGCCCGCCCGGACGTGTGGGTTCTGGGTGACGTACTCCGCGTCGTCCGACTGGCCGAACTCGTGGTGGCCGACCTGCGCATAGACGATCCCTACGGCCAGGACGAGTAACGCGATGATGCGAACGTCGCGTTTCACGCGCACCGTCCTCCACGGCGTTTTACACGAAATCCCAAGCCCCATTCTGATGGGGATCGACCTGTCAAGTCCATCGTCGGCGTGGCGACGCCACCGCTCGGCTTCGGGTGCTCCTCGGCCGCTATCGGCTCCGCCCCGGACGTCGCCGTCGACGGTGCCGAGGCGACGCTCGAGTCGCCGCCACGCCCGCCTCATCGTGCGGCGGACCGTCCGGGAACATCGTCTCGTTGCTGGCGTGGCCGATCCCCCGGTACGCGCGCACGCGTTTCTCGAAGAGGGCCAGGGAGTCGTGGTGCCGCGCGCCCGGCCAGCTTATGATTCCTCCCCGATGAGCGACCGTCCTGCCGACACCCCCGACGATCCGCAGTTAACGAAGACGGGCTTCGGCGTCGGACCGCTCCCGGCGCAGGCGGCACGTCCGCTCCCGGCTTCGATCGGCGCGTACCGAATCCTCGGTCTCCTGGGCGAGGGCGGCATGGGGACCGTGTACGAGGCCGAGCAGGCCTCCCCCCGGCGCATCGTCGCTCTCAAGGTCGTCCGCGGCGGTCAGTTCGTGGACGAGCACCGGGTCCGGATGTTCCAGCGGGAGTCCGAGGCCCTGGCGCGCCTCAAGCACCCGAACATCGGCGCCGTCGACGAGGCCGACAAGCTGATCCGGCCGGTCGTCGAGGTGGCCGCGCGGGGGCTCGGCGAGGACGCCGACGTCACGCTGTCGGCGATGAACACCTCCGCGATGGTCGCGGGGGACCAGGGGCGCCTCGAGGAGGCGGAGAAGACCTACCTTCGGCTGCTCGATCTGGAGCGGAAGAAGTCCGGAACGGACGACGCGCCGATCGTCCTCGGGACCCTCAACAATCTCGGCCAGGTCTACCTCGAGCAGGGCCGGCTCAAGGATGCCGAGCGCGTCACCGGCGACGCGCTCGCCCGCGCCCGCCGCGTCCTGGGCAACGAGCACAAGGAAACGCTCAACTACGTCAACAACCTCGCCATGGTCGAGCGCCGCCTGGGGAACACGGCCCAAGCGGAGCCGCTCTACCGGGAGGCGTACGAAGCCTCCCGTCGCATCTTCGGCGCCGAGACCCTCACGACGCTCATCTCGATGTCGAACCTCGCGACCTTCTACGCCAAGACCGGACGGTGCGTGGAGCAGGAGGCGTTCCTGAATCGCACCGTGGAGCTCAGCCGGAAGTTCGCGCCCCCCGACACGCCCACCCTGGGGCTCGCCCTCCGCTCCCTGGGAGCGTGCCTCATGGATCGGGGACGTCCGAGCGAGGCGGAGCCGGTGCTGGTCGAAGCCGAGTCGCTCCTGACCAGGATCTTCGGTGCCGACAACCCGAGGGTCACGGACGTCCGCGGGTCCCTGGCCGAGGTCTACGACAAGCTCGGTCGACCGGAGAAAGCGGCGGAGTGGCGACGGAAGGCGGAGCCGCGGCCCAACGCGGCAGCGCATCCCTGAGGTGTTCCCATTCCCGCTCGGGTGGCGTACCCTGTCGGGACAGCTTCGCCCCATGAGGCGCGCGCCGCGCGTTCCCGGTACCGCGGAGCCCGCCGACGGGGATCGCGGCCAAGAGTGGCCGCTTATCACGCCGGGGCGAGGGAAGGAGGCAGCGATGAGAATCATCGTTTCGCCGCAGAAAGACGAAAGGCAAGAGAGGGTCTGCCGGCTCGCGATCACGCAGTGCGCGCTGTGCGCCGAGAATCCGCGCTGGTGTGACGGCGGCGCCGGAGGTCCCTGATACCTGGCCTCGGGGAAGTCCCGACGATCCGGCGCCCGCGCTCACCGGGGGGCGCGGCGCCGGGCTCGTCGGTTCTTCCGCTCCCGCCGCGCGGGGAATGCTGCAAGAGTCGCCCATGGATCCCGAGCCGTGGCGGACGACGTGACGTCCGGGTCCCGTTCCCTTGCGCGCCCGCAGGTTGGTGGCAAGATCGTCGGGACGGATTCCGCTCGCATTCCGCGAGACGACGGAGCCACGGGATGAGCCGCTACACGGCCGTGATCTCCTGGCAACGCGACAAGGCCGCGTTCACGGACAACCGGTACAGCCGGGAACACCGCTGGAGCTTCGACGGCGGGCTCGAGGTCCCGGCGTCGGCTTCCCCTGAGGTCGTTCCGGTCCCGATGTCGGTCGCGGCCGCCGTCGGCCCGGAGGAGGCGTTCGTCGCGGCACTGTCCAGCTGCCACATGCTCTGGTTCCTCTCGATCGCGGCGAGGAACGGGTTCGTGGTCGAGAGGTACCGCGACGAGGCGAGCGGGATCGTGGCGCGGGATGCCGACGGCAAGCTCGCGGTGACCCGGGTCACGCTGCGACCCGCCGTGACGTTCGACGGGGAGCATCGGCCGTCGCCGTCCCGGCACGAAGCGATGCACCGCGAGGCCCACGAGCAGTGCTTCATCGCCAGCTCGGTCAAGACCGACGTGCAGTGCGAGCCGACGGACGTCACGGGCTGATCGCGCCCGCCTACGAGCCCGGTTCGTCCGCCAGGTTCTGCGCCAGCCACCTCGACGCTTCCTCGACCGTGACTCCCTTGCGCGCGGCGTAGCTCGCCAGCTGATCGTGGCCGATCCTCCCCACGCTGAAGTAGCGGGCGTCGGGGTGGGCGAGGTAGAGGCCGCTCACCGAGGCCGCGGGGTGCATGGCGAAGGTCTCGGTCAGGCGGATGCCCGTCGCGCGCTCGGCATCGAGGAGCCTCCACAGAGCGGCCTTCTCGGAGTGGTCGGGGCACGCGGGGTACCCGGGGGCGGGGCGGATCCCGCGGTACCGCTCCTTGAGCAGGTCCTCCGTCACGAAGCTCTCGTCCCTTCCGTACCCCCACTCGCGCCGGGCGCGGGCGTGCAGCATCTCCGCGAACGCCTCGGCGAGCCGGTCGGCGAGCGCCTTGGTCATGATCGCCTGGTAGTCGTCGTGATCGCGCTCGAAGCTCTCGACGAGGGGCTCGATCCCGACCCCCGCGGTGACGGCGAAGGCGCCCACGTGGTCGGGGAGGCCGGACGACAACGGGGCGACGAAGTCCGCGAGACTCAGGAACGGCTTCCCGTCGGCCGCCAAATGCTGCTGCCGCAGCATGTGGAGCCGCAGGCGCTCGCGGGAGCGCGAGGGATCCTCGAACACGACGACGTCGTCGCCGTCGGAGTTCGCCGGGAAGAACCCCCAGACCCCGCGGGCGCGGAGCGAACGGGCGTCGACGATCCGGTCGAGGAGCTTCCGGGCGGCGACGTGAAGCTCCCGCGCCGCCGCGCCGAACCTCGGGTCGTCCAGGATCCGCGGGTAGACGCCCTTCAGCTCCCAGGCGTGGAAGAACGGGGTCCAGTCGATGTAAGGGACCAGCTCCCCGAGCGGTACATCGTCGAGGACGAGGGTGCCGACGAACGAGGGCTCCGCGATCGCCGACCGGTCCCACCCGAGCGCGGGCCCGCGGGCGGCCGCGGCGGCATACGGGACGAGAGGCGTCTCCTCGCGCTTCGCGAACGCCTGGCGCGCGGCCTCCTGCTCCCCCCGGACCCGCTCGACGAACGTCCCTCGCTGCTCGGCGTTGAGGAGCGAGCCGACGACGTCCGCGGCGCGGGACGCGTCCTTCACGTGGACCACCGGGCCGGAGTATTCGGGAGCGATCCTGACCGCGGTGTGCTTCGGGCTCGTGGTCGCGCCGCCGATCAGGAGGGGGAGCGCGAGCCCGCGCCGCTCCATCTCCCGCGCGACGTGGACCATCTCGTCGAGGGACGGGGTGATGAGCCCCGAGAGGCCGATGCAGTCCGCTCCCTCCTCCCGAGCCTTCCCCAGGATCCTTTCCGCCGGCGCCATCACGCCGAGGTCCAGCACGTCGTAGTTGTTGCAGGCCAGGACCACGCCGACGATGTTCTTGCCGATGTCGTGGACGTCCCCCTTCACCGTGGCCATCACGATCTTCTTCCGCGCGGCGGCGCCCTCCCCTCCGGCGCGGCGCTCCGCCTCCATGTACGGCAGCAGGCAGGCCACCGCCTTCTTCATGACCCGGGCGCTCTTGACCACCTGGGGCAGGAACATCTTCCCCGCACCGAAGAGGTCGCCCACCACACCCATTCCGGCCATGAGCGGACCCTCGATCACGTCGAGCGGCCTCCGGGAGGCGAGGCGCGCCTCCTCCACGTCCTGCTCGACGTGGTCCGCGATCCCCTGGACGAGCGCGTGGGAGAGGCGCTCCTCGACGGTGCCGCGCCGCCAGGCCTCGTCCCGTTCCGGCGCCTTCTCCCCCCCCTTCACCGACTCGGCGAGCGCGACGAGCCGCTCGGTGGCGTCGGGACGGCGGTTCAGGAGGACGTCCTCCACGCGCTCCAGGAGGTCCTTGGGAATCTCGTCGTAGACGGCCAGCTGCCCGGCGTTGACGATTCCCATGTCCATCCCGGCGCGAATGGCGTGGTAGAGGAACGCCGCGTGCATCGCCTCGCGGACCGCGTCGTTCCCCCGGAAGGCGAACGAGACGTTGCTGACGCCGCCCGACACCCGGCACGCCGGGAAGCGCGCCTTGATCCGGCGGGTCGCCTCGAAGAACGCGAGGGCGTAGGTGTCGTGCTCCTCGATCCCGGTGGCGACCGTGAGGACCGCCGGGTCGAACACGACGTCCTCCGGCGGGAACCCGATCTCCGCGGTGAGAATCCGGTAAGCGCGTTCGGCGACGGCGACCTTGTGGTCGGCGGTGACGGCCTGCCCCTCCTCGTCGAACGCCATCACGACCACCGCCGCGCCGTACCGGCGGATGCGGCGGGCGTGCTTGCGGAACGCTTCCTCGCCTTCCTTCAGGCTGATGGAGTTGACGAGCCCCTTCCCCTGTAGGCACTTCAGGCCGGCCTCGATCACCGAGAACCGGGAGGAGTCGACCATGATGGGCAGGCGCGCGATCTCCGGCTCCGACGCCACGAGGCTGAGGAACGCGGTCATCGCCTTCTCGGCGTCGAGCAGTCCCTCGTCCATGTTCACGTCGAGGATGTTCGCGCCGCCTCTCACCTGCTCCCGCGCGACGTCGAGAGCGCCCTCGTAGTCCCCGGCGCGGATCAGCCTGGCGAATCGCCGCGAGCCGGCGACGTTGGTGCGCTCGCCGATCACGATGAAGTTGGACTCGGGGCGGACGGCGAGCGGCTCGAGGCCGGAGAGGAACGTCGCGCGCCGCGGCTCGGCGCGCCGGCGGGGAGGGATCCCCCGCACCGCGTCCGCGATGGCGCGGACGTGCTCCGGCGTGGTCCCGCAGCACCCGCCCACCACGTTCAGCCAGCCCTCGAGGGCGTATTCGCGGAGCACCGCGGCCATCCTCTGCGGCGTCTCGTCGTACCCGCCGAACTCGTTGGGGAGGCCCGCGTTCGGGTGGCAGCTGACGTAGAGGGGCGTGACCCTCTGGAGCTCCTCGAGGTACGGACGCATCTGCTCGGGGCCGAGCGCGCAGTTGAGCCCCACGGAGAGGAGCGGAGCGCTCGAGACGGAGATCCACGCCGCCTCGACCGTCTGGCCGGAGAGGGTGCGTCCGCTACGGTCGGTGATGGTGAACGAGGCCATCACGGGGACCCTCGCGCCGCGCTCCTCGAAGACCTGCTCCACCGCGAACAGCGCCGCCTTGAGGTTCAGCGTGTCGAAGGCGGTCTCGACCAGCAGGAGGTCGACGCCGCCGTCGAGGAGCCCGCGCACCTCCTCCGCGTACGACGCCACGAACCCGTCGAAGTTCACCGCCCGGAAGCCCGGATCGTTCACGTCCGGGGAGATCGACGCGGTCCGGTTCGTGGGCCCGACGGAGCCCGCCGCGAACCGGGGCCGGTCCGGAGTGCGTCGCGTCGCGGCCCGCGCCGCGCGCACCGCCACCTCCGCCGCCGCGCGGTTGATGGCGCGCGCGTGCCCCTCGAGACCGTAGTCCGAAAGAGAGATCCCGGTCGCGGTGAACGAATTGGTCTCGACGACGTCCGCGCCCGCCTCGAGGTACGCGAGGTGGATCTCCTCGATGACGTCGGGGCGGGTGAGGGAGAGAACGTCGTTGCAACCCTCGAGGTCGAGGGGATGATCGGCGAAGGCGTCGCCGCGGAAATCCTCTTCGCCCAGGCGGAGCGACTGGATCAGCGTTCCCATGGCCCCGTCGAGCACAAGAATCCGCTCGGCGAGGATCCGCGCGAGCGCCGCCTCGGTCCGCACCGCTTCCCCCCCCGTCACTCGCCGTCCGGGCGCTGCTCCATCGCCCGGTGCTCCTTGAGGAAGAAATCGAGCGTTCGGGAGAGCGACTCCTCCATGCCGATCGAAGGCTCGAATCCGAACGCCTGCCGCATGCGGCGGATCGATGGGGTGCGGTGAAGCACGTCCTGGTACCCCTTGCCGTAGAAGCTCGCGCTACTGGTCTCGACGATCTCCGAGAGCGGGACCTTCCGCTCCCTGTGGTCCCTGAAGAGGTCGCGGAGCATCTCGGCGACCTCGCGCATGGAGTGGTCGAGCGCCGGGTTCCCGATGTTGAAGATCCCGCCGTCGGCCTTTCCCCCCTCGTTCCTCAGGATCGCCATCAGGCCGTCCATCGCGTCGTCCACGTAGATGAAGCACCGACGCTGTTGGCCGCCGTCCACGAGTCGGAGCGGCTCCCCCTGGATCAGGTTCCAGATGAACTGGGTCACCACCCGTGACGATCCCTCCTTGGCGGTGTAGAGGCTGTCGAGCTTCGGTCCGATCCAGTTGAACGGGCGGAACAGCGTGAACTGCAGGCCGTCGCGAAACCCGTACGCCCAGATCACCCGGTCGAGGAGCTGCTTCGACGTGGAGTAGATCCACCGCTGCATCGGGATCGGGCCCGTGACGAGGCTCGAGGCTTCCTCGTCGAACTCGCCGTCGGGGCACATGCCGTACACCTCCGAGGTGGACGGGAACACCACCCGCTTGCTGTACTTCACGCACTGCCGGACGATCCGGAGATTCTCCTCGAAGTCCAGCTCGAAGACCCGGAGCGGGTCCTTCACGTAGACCGCCGGGGTCGCGATGGCGACGAGGGGCAGGACCACGTCGCACTTCTTGACGTGATACTCGATCCACTCCTTCGAGATCGAAACGTCTCCCTCGACGAAGTGGAAGCGAGGGTCGGACAGGTACTCGCCGATCTTGTGAGTGGCGAGGTCGAGGCCGTACACCTCCCAGGCGGTGGTCCTCAGGATCCGTCCGACGACGTGCGATCCGATGAAGCCGTTGACGCCGAGGATCAGGACTTTCATGGATTTCTCCAGGGTTTCGCGGACAGCGTACCCGTTTCGCTCGTGCCGCGAAAGGGGCCCCGGCACCGCCGGCCGGCGCGCCGCGGCGAGACTCGACCGAGGGCTCTCAGGGAGCCGGAGCCGCCTCGAGGTCGAAGCTCAACCGGATGTTCTTGGCCCCCATGCGCGCCTCGATGAGGACGGTGCGGACGCGGACGTTGCCGGACTGGGCGGCGACCGTCCACGAGGTGTCGGTGGGGAGCGCCAGGACCGGGAGGAGCGGCGCAACGTCCACCGAGCCCGTGATCGGAAGCGGCAGCTGGACCCTCTCGAATCGGAGGGCGGCGAACTTCTTCCCGTTCTTCTCGCCCACCTGGAGGGAGAGCCTCGGCGAGAGCGGGAGATCGAGTCCCAACTCCGGGACTTTGAGCTTGAGCGAGGTCAGGACGAACCCTTCCTGCTTCTCCCCCTCGGTGGGGTCGAAGCCGTCGACCTTGAAATCCCGGATCTCCAGGGTCACTCCACGCCCCTCGCTCAGCGGCACGCGCACTTGCTGCGGCGCCATCGCGGAGAGAAGCCGGTTGAGCGATCCGGCGTCGAGGGTCACGTCGACCCGGGCCGCGGCGGGCGACGCTGCCGCGAGCACGAGCATCGTGGCGGCGATCGCGGTGAAGGTCGCACGATGAATTCGCTGCGCCATCGGACCCCATCCCCCTCGCGGGCTTCCGGCCCGCACGACCAGTCTATCCTCCCGCCCGAACCCGCGCCGCCCGTTGCGTGCTCCGGTCGATCCACCCTAAGATGGCCACGATGTCGAAATCGATGGCGCGAGCCTCCCTGTTGCTCCTCGCGATCCTCGGGGCGACCGTCCTCCTGCCGGCGTGGGCGGAGGACAAGGCTCCGCCGGCGCCCGCCATGAAGCTCTACCGTCTCGTGCTGCTTCGGAAGGGGCCGAGCCGGTCCTACATGGACGAGCGGGAAATCCAGGCGAAGCAGGAGGCCTATCTCGCCTGGCTCAAGCGCGTCCACGAGCAGGGGAAGGTCGTCGTCTCCGGGCCGGTGGAGCGTGCCGGCGACCTCGAGAGCGTCTTCGTGCTCGATGCCGGTTCTGGGGAGGAGGCCGCGGCGATCCTGAAGGACGACCCGTGGGTGCTGGCCGGGAGGGTCGTCCCCGAGATCCACCCGTGGTGGGCCCTGAAGGACGCGTTCGGCAGGGCCTCCGATATCGCGCGCCTGTCCGCCTGCTGGATCGGGTTCCTGAGACGGCCGCCGAACGCTCCTCAGCTCTCCGAGGAGAAGATCGAGGAGATCCAGCGGGGCCACATGGCCAACATTCGGAAGATGGCGGGCACCGGAGATCTCGCCGCGGCCGGACCCCTCGACGAGGACGGTCCGCTGCGCGGGATCCTCGTGTTCCGCACGGATGACCCCGAGCACCTCAAGGCGCTCGTGGCCGAAGACCCGGCGGTCAAGATCGGGCGCCTCGCCGTGGAACTCTACCGCTGGGACGTGCCCGAGGGGGCGATACCGTAAGCAATAAACGGGCGGTGGGGCTCGAAACGGATGCCCTATCACGTCATCGCCGTCGTCGCGGCCGTCTTCCTCGGGATCCTCTACCTCGCGAACCCGGACGCGTCGCTCCGCTCCAAGCTGGCGGTGGTCACTTTGGTCGCGGCGTCGCTGATCGTCGACGGATGGTACCCGCGATGGCTGGTCGTCGCGACGGTGGTCCAGTCCGGCGTCGGCGTTTACGTGCTCCTCTTCCTCAAGCTCAACGAGTACGACGCTTGAGCGGAACGCGTGGCCCTAGCCGGGGCTCGAGCCGGGACTCGCTCCGCGCGGACGCTTCGTCCCGGACTTGGCGGGGGGCGCGGCCTTCGGCCGCGCGTCGCGCAGGATCTCCGCGGCGACCGAAGGGAAGCCGAACTTCCGCTCGATGCCCGCCAAGAGACTCGCCGCCTCGCCCAGACCGGGATCGGCCCTGAGCGCGCGGTGGAGCACCGGCACGGCGAGCAATTGACGCCCGCCGCCGGCGAGCTTCTTCGCCAGCTCGAGGTTTCCCTTCGCGGCCGCGGAAGCGGACGCGGCCCCGAGGAGGTCCTGCGCCAGCCGCACGACCTCGGGATTCGCCGACGAGGCCGGCGCCGCCAGATCCTGGAGCTCGCTCTTGGCCGTCGTGACGTCGAAGGCCAGCGCGACGGCCGCCGCGTCCAGCCGGTCGCCATCCTCCCGGCCCGCCTCGAAGGCCGCCTTCCACCCGTCGCGCGCGCGCTTCCACTCCCGGAGCAGCACGAGCGCGGTGGCCCTCCGCCTGAGGATCTGGAGGTCCTTGGGGGCGAGCTTCGCCGCCCGGTCCAGCTCGGCGAGGGCCTCCGCCTTCCTGCCGGCCTGGGCGAGGATGAAGCCGCGATCCACGGCGAGAGGCGCGTCCGCGGGGTACGCCGCCGACACCGGCTGGAGCAGTGTCAACCCTCCGCGCGCATCGCCCCGCTGGGCCCGCTCGACGCCGAACGCCGCCAGATCGGGGGCGAGCGTGGACGTGTGCGGCAGGGCGGCGAGCGTTCCGCGCACCGCCTCCGCGGCACGGTCGATGTCCGCCGCGTCGGTGAACAGATAGCACTCCGTCAAGCGGAGATCCTCCCGCCTCGGAGCCAGCTCGATCGCGGCGCGGATCTGCCGGATCGCCTCCTCGAAGAGCGACGGGTCGTACACGATCTTGATTTCGGGCGGGTTGTCGGGGCCGATGCGAGGGAGGACCGCGCTGCCGGAGACGAGGTCCTCGGCGTTCACGGTCGTGGACACCACGCGGTGCACGCTGCGTCCCTTGGCGGCGAGCGCGTGTGCCAGCGCGCCGCGGAGGTCCGGCTCCGACGGGCTCGCCTCGACCGCCGCCCGACCGGAGGAGATCGCTTCGTCGAGCTTCCCGTCCTTGATGAGCGCCTCGATGTCGGAGGGTGAGGCGACCCCCCCCGCGCCGAGCAGCAGGAGCGCTGCCGCGATGCCGAGGAGCCTCGCGCCGTGGCGCATGGAACGGGATTCGTGGTGTCGCATGGACGAGGCGGCGAGTATACGGAGCGACCGAACGAGGCGCAACCGGCGGGACGGGCAGGTGAAAGATGCTGCTAGGCCGGCGGAGCCGAGGGTACAATCGGCGGCGGAGGTCCCCCCATGGGCTTCATCAAGGCCTTGTCCATCGTGGTCGTTCTGGCGGGCGCGGTCGGTGCAGCGGCGTCGGCAGCGGGGTCGGCGCCGGCCCAAGGCCGGGCCGGCGATCTCGCGTTCGCCCTCGACGAGTACAGCGTGGCCGCGGGCCGGGGGCCGGACACCTGGCAGACGGCGGCCGGGCTGACGTTCGGCGATGCCTTCCGCCAGCGCTACCACCTGTTCGGCGGCGGGCGCCTGTCCTGGGTCAAGGCGAGCCGTGCGGGTTCGTCCTCGAACGGCTGGGGACTCGGCGCGATCGGGGGCATCGGGTATCGCCCAACTCGAAGATGCTCGCCGCTCGCGACCCTCGCGGTGGACAAGCTCTTCGGCCTCGGTGGCGACTACCGGTTCGAGCTGACCGGGAGCGCAGGCGTCCGGATTCGAACGGTCGCGAGGCTCGATCCGGAGTATGCGATCTCGTTCCTTCTGTTCCGAAGCACGCTCTACGGGTCGAGCGGGGTCGAGAACCAGAGCGCCTTCGGCGTCGCCGCCGCCTTCTCGTTGGCGTTCCTCCACCGGAGCTGAGCTTCCCGGGCCGCCACGGCGGGCCGGCCCCATCCTCCATGCTTCATGACCCCGACCGCAGGTTGGCACGAGCCTGTCTCGCGGGGGCGAGGCGCGGACTCGGGACCGCGTGGTTCCTCACGAGGATCATCGTCCCGTTGTCGGCGGTGGTCGCGGCACTGCAGTTCACCGGCGGCCTCGCCTGGCTCGGGAGGATCCTGGCGCCTGCCATGAGCCTGTTCGGCCTTCCCGGCGAGGCCGCGGTGGCCCTGGTCTCCGGAGCCCTCGTCGGGGTCTACGGCGCGATCGCGGTGGCATCGTCGATCCCTCTCAGCGGCGTCCAGATGACGGTGCTCGCGCTGATGGTGCTCACCGCGCACAACCTGGTCGTCGAGTCGGCGGTCCAGGGACGCTCCGGCACCTCAGGGATGCGCATGGCTCTGCTCCGTATCGCAGGGGCCGTCGTGCTCGGCGGACTCCTCTGGCAGCTCTTGCGTCACGGCGAGCAAGGGACGGTCGTCGTCCAGTCCCTGGCGGGGCCGGCCGACCTCAGCCTCGCAGCGTTCGCCTCTTCGTGGGCTCTCGGTGTCGCCCTCCTCCTCCTCAAGATCTACGCCATCGTCGTGGGGTTGACGATCGGGACCGAGACGATGCGCGCTTTCGGCGTCTTCGAGCTCCTCTCTCGCTCTCTATCGCCCGCGATGAGGTTCCTGGCCCTCTCGGACAGCGTGGCGCTGCTCTGGCTGACGGCGACGTTTCTGGGCTTGGCCTTCGGAGCCGGACTGATCATCGACGAGTCACGCGAGCCGGCGAGGTTCCGGCCGGGTGAGCTTCGGGACTTCCACGTGTCGGTCGCGATCAGCCACTCACTTCTCGAGGACACGCTGTTGTTCCTGGCGGTCGGGGCCCACCTCACCTGGATCCTGGCTCCCCGCCCCATCGCTGCCGCCCTCGCCGTCCGCGTGGCCCGCCGCTTGCGCCGCCCTGCGGCGCGGTGACCCGGCGGTACTTGCGTCGCTTGTTCTTCTAATTCCTCCACCACGCGGCCGTCTCGCGTTCGGACGATTCTCAGGAAAAGCGCTTGACAGCCGTTGACCCGACCGGTATCCAAACATTCAGCGAGTTAGGACCGGCGCTGGTCCTGAGATCGACCGCCCCTCGGGATTCCCGAGGGGTGGTTTTTTTCTGGGCCATCACTCGAGGAACGCTTCGAATTCCTCTACGTCCTTCAGCTCGTCGCCCAGGATCTGCAGCACGAGCCGGTAAATCAACTCGTATCCCTGCGTGCTGTGCAGTGATTTCACGATCTTGCGGTAGAGGGCGATCGCCTTGGCCTCCCGCTCCAAGTCGACCTTGATCATCTCCTTCGGGGACTTCCCGATCTTCACCGGAGCGACCTTCATCGAAGGCTCGCCGCCGAGGGCCACGACGCGCTCAGCGAGCGCCTTCGCGTGTCCGAGCTCGGCGTCGGCCTCCTCCGCCAGCATTTTTCGGAGCGGCGCGGTCTCCAGCCCCTTCAGCTTCAACGACTGGTAGTAGTACTGCAGGAAAGCCTGGTACTCGAGCTCGATGCCCTGATTGAGCAGGCCGATCAGCTCCTTGTTCTTCATCCTGGTCTCCTCGCCCCGGTGCGGGCGCGCTCATGACGGGATTCTCTTTCGCGGGGCCCCATCCCCGGCGTGCGATCCCAAACTCCCATTATGCAGGATTACGGCGCCCCCACGCCGCTGCATAATGCCGCCGTGCCGACCTATCGCCTGACGGTGGAATACGACGGGACTCGCTACCGCGGATGGCAGGCGCAGAAGAACGCCCGGACCGTGGCCGGGGAGCTCCGGCGCGTCCTCGCGGAAACGGCGGGAGAGGTCCTCGACCTGGGCGGCGCCGGCCGGACCGACGCGGGAGTCCACGCGCTGGCGCAAACCGCGCACCTCCGCCTCCCGAGGCGGGTCGACGCCGAGAAGCTCCTCCGCGAGGTCAACGACGCCCTGCCGTCCGACATTCATCTCCGGTCGTTCGCTCTGGCATCGGAGCGATTTCACGCGCGTCACTCGGCGGTGTCCCGGACGTACCTCTACCAGATCTCGCGACGCCGGACCGCCTTCGCGAAACGGTACGTGTGGTGGGTGAGGCGCCCGCTCAACGAGGGTCGGATGGGGAGAGCCGCCGGACTCGCCGAGGGGCGGCACGACTTCGCCCTCTTCTGCGAGAAGCCGGACGATCAGACCAGCACGGTGGTGGCCGTGGATCGCGTGGAGGTCGCCACCGAGGGCGCATTGATCCTGATCCGGGTTTCCGCTTCGCACTTCCTGTGGAAGATGGTCCGGCGACTGGTCGGGATCCTGGTTCGGGTCGGGGCGGGGGAGGTGCGTCCCGCCGAATTCGAAGACCTCCTGAGAGGCAGGGCACTCTCGAGCGGCGGGGGCGTCGCCCAATGGACCGCCCCCCCGTCCGGGTTGTTCCTGGAGCGCGTCGGCTACCCCGGCGATCCTCCGCTCCCCCCGATCACGGCGGCGTTCCCGGTGCCGTAGCGCGGCATCTCACCTTCCCGCCGGCTCGCGACAAGGCGCCGGCGGGGGGCTCGGAGCGCGTCAGCGCGCCAGCAGGACAACGGTCGTCCTGGGATTGACGAGGTAGTGGTCCTCGGGATCGAGGGGGACGGCGCGCGCCTCCTCGATGAAGTCCTCGGGGGGGGCCAGGCTCGTATCCACGACGCGGTGCCACCTCCTCCCGTTGCCAGCCTCGGGCAGCCGCAAGAACCGGAGCCGCCAGTCGGCGTTCAGGAGAAAGCAGAGGAGCTCCTCGCCGGGCCGGTCATCCCGGCGGCCGGACGCGAGCCGGTAGCCGATCGTGCGCCGCTCCGGGTCGCCCCACGCGGGCGCGCCGCCGTCGCACCCGAGCCAGTCGATGTCGGGCAGGCCGTCGGCGTCGAGGTCGCGTCCGAGCAGGAACTTCCTTCGCTGGAGGACGGGGTACCGGCGGGTGAACGCGATGGCCTTGCGGGCGAACTCGAGAAAGTCCGCGTTCTTGGCGGCGTCGCGCCAATCGAGCCAGCTCAGCTCGTTGTCCTGGCAGTACGCGTTGTTGTTGCCCCGCTGCGTCCGCAGGAACTCGTCCCCTCCCAGGAGCATCGGCGTTCCGCACGAAAACAGCAGGCCGCACATCAGGTTCTTCGCCATCCGCCTCCGGAGGCGACGGACGTCCGGGTCGTCGGTCTCCCCTTCCACGCCGCAGTTCCAGGAGTTGTTGTCGTCGGTCCCGTCGCGGTTCGACTCGAGGTTCGCCTCGTTGTGCTTGCCATCGTAGGAGACCAGGTCGCGCAGCGTGAACCCGTCGTGGCAAGTGACGAAGTTGATGCTGTTGTACGCGGAGCGCCCGTCGTCCCCGTAGAGGTCCGCGGAGCCCGTGATCCGCCAGCCGAGGTCGCGGAGCTGGCCGGCGTCCCCCTTCAGGAACTTCCGCACCGTGTCACGGAATCGTCCGTTCCACTCGGACCAGTCCACCGGAAAATTCCCCGCCTGGTAGGTCCCGAGGTCCCAGGGCTCGGCGATCAGCTTGACCCTGGCGAGCACCGGGTCCTGGGACACGGCGTCGAAAAACGACGAGCCGGTTCGAAAACGACCGTCCTCCCGGCCGAGAACCGACGCGAGGTCGAACCGGAATCCGTCCACGTGCATCGTCTCCACCCAGTAGCGGAGGGAGTCCATCACGAGGCGAATCGCCGGCGGGCTCGCGAGGTTGAGGCAATTCCCGCAGCCGGTGTAGTTCTGGTAGAGCCGGCCGGGCGCCTCCGGGGGGCCCGTCAGGCAGTAGTACGACGGGTTGTCGATCCCGCGGAGCGACAGCGTGGGGCCCTTCTCGTTCCCCTCGGCGGTGTGGTTGTAGACCACGTCGAGGATCACTTCGATCCCGGCGCGGTGCAGCTCCCGGACCATGGTCTTGAACTCGCGCACCTCGCATCCCGGCGCCGTGCGGGAGCCGTACGTGGACTCGGCCGCGAAGAACGTGACCGTGTTGTACCCCCAGAAGTTCGCCAGGCCGCGATCGCGGAGGAAGTCCTCCACGTAGTGCTCGTGCACCGGCAGGAGTTCCACGGCGCTGATCCCCAGCTTCTTCAGGTACGGGATCTTCTCCGCGAATCCCAGGTAGGTCCCGGGGCGATCGACCCCCGAGGAAGGGTGGGCCGTGAAGCCCTTGACGTGGACCTCGTAGAGGATCAGCGACTCGAGCGGGAGACCGGGCGGAGCGTCATCCTGCCAATCGAAGGCGTCGTCGACCACGACGCACTTCGGGAGCGAGGAGGCGCTGTCGCGGCGGTCCATCACGAGGTCCGGTTCGGGGGCGGCGAGGTCGTAGGCCAGCAGCAGGTTCTCCTGGTTCCGGGGTTTGCCGGTGAGAGCCTTGGCGTAAGGGTCGAGCAGGAGCTTGTGCTCGTTGAACCGGAGACCCCGCGGCGGGTCCCACGGCCCGCGGACGCGATAGCCGTACAGCTGTCCCGGCCGGACCCTCTCGACGAACGCGTGCCAGATGAAACGGGTCCGCTCCTCGAGCCGGATCACGTCCGACGGCTCGCCGTCAGGGCGGTCGAACAACAGGAGGAAGACTTCCTCCGCGTTTCGCGAGTACAGGGCGAAGTTGACGCCGCCGTCGCGGACGGTGGCCCCGAGCGGCCAGCTGCTCCCGGCGGAGACGGGTTTCGACGTCGACGGCCTGAGCGTGCAGGACATGGATCTCCCTCCGTGCGGGCCGTCATAAGATACAGGAACGAGGCGGCTGCGGCCCCCGCCCGAGGTCCCCCTCTTCTGCTATAGTACCGGGCTGGCCGCGGACCTCCGCCCCAAGCCGGGCGCCCCGAAATCGGGTCCGGAGATTCGCCCCTCAAGGAGCACGATTCATGAAGCTCATCGCCACCTCCCTCGCCGTTGTCCTCCTCTTGGCCGCGCCGGCCTGGGCCCAGACCCCGGCTTCCACGGCGGCCGGGGTACCCGCGCTCGACACCGACGAGCAGAAGGCCCTTTACGCGCTCGGCATCTGGCTGAGCAATCAGGCGGCGCCGTTCAGCCTGACGGCCGCCGAGCTGGAGTACGTGAAGGCCGGCTTGATCGACGGCATCCTCGGTCACGAGAAGAGGGTCGATCTCCAGGCCTTCCGTCAGAAGCTCAACGAGATGGCCATGTCGCGGATCGCCGCCGGCGAGAAGAAGGCGGGACAGGCCTACGCGGAGAAGGCCGCGGCGGAGACGGGGGCCGTGAAGAAGGCCTCGGGCCTCATCTATTTCGAGCTCAAGCCGGGCACAGGCGACAGCCCGAAGGCGACCGACAAGGTGAAGGTCAACTACTCGGGGGCCTTCATCGACGGAACCGTATTCGACAGCTCCGACAAGCACGGCGGACCTGCGGAGTTGAGTCTGAGTCAGATGATTCGCTGCTGGACCGAGGGCGTGCAGCTCATGAAGGTCGGCGGCAAGAGCAAGCTCGTGTGCCAATCGGACATCGCCTACGGCGACACCGGGAACCCGGGGATCAAGCCCGGCGCGACCCTCGTGTTCGAGGTCGAGCTGCTCGAGATCATGAAGCCCGACAGCGGGACTCCCGCCGCCGCGAAGCCCGCGTCCGCGAAGCCCGGCGCCGCGAAGCTCGAAACCGCCAAGCCCGAGACCGCGAAGTAGGTCGCCGGGCGTCGGCCGGAACGGACGAGCGAACGGGCGCCACGCGGCGCCCGTTTCTCGTTGACCGTCATCGACATCAGCGGTACGGATCGGGGGCGAATCCCGGCTCCCGGAAGCCGCGGGCCCGCTCCCGCCGGCTCAGCGGCTCGTCGTCCGGCGACTGCCGCGGCAGAACCCCGAGGCGGGACAGCGTGTCGCGATACTCGTATCGGACCTCAAGCACCGCGCAGGGCGACTCGTCGGCCTCGAACTCGACCCCGACGACCGGGTGAGGCGTCTCCCGGCCGATCCCGGTCGCCGCGAGCTCGTCCGAAACCACCGGTCTCTCGACCGTCTTGGAGCGTGACGGCGGCTGCGCGCGACCGGGCTCGGAGGCGGCCGAATCCGCCGATCCGCGTCGCGCCTCTCCCTCGGCGCAGCCGGCAAGGCGCCCGCTCTCCGCGTCCTGCGGATCGACCCGCCCGTAGGGCGGGCTCGTGATGCCGGACCAGGGAGGAGGCTCGGGGCGTTTCTCGCGAAACACCGCCGCGGCGATGACGCCGAGGTTCCCCGTCCTCCCGAGCCACGCGCCGTACGACCGCTCCTCCGTGGTGAAGAAGAACCGTCTGGCGGTGCGGGGGCCGGTCTGCCAGCCGGAGATCGTCACGGTCTCGTACGGGGCGAGGATCCACTTCCGCGCATCCCGTGCCGTCGTGGTCCGCGCGTCGATGGAGTTCAGGCCGTCCACCGAGAGGCCGATCGCGATCCTCTCGCCGGTCCGATTGCGCAGGCGGACCGCGAACTCGCGACCCTTCGAGGCCTCGACGTAGGTGGTGCCGCGAGCGGCGTATTCCGTGAGGAGACGGCCGTCGACCAGGACCTCCATGGAATAGGAGCCGGTGTCGAGCGCCCACGCGGTTCCTCCCGGGAACGCCGAAAGGAGAAGGGCCGCGAGCACCGGCAGGTGCATCGCCCCCCTGGAGCGGCGGCAATTCGTCGTCGAGTTCGTCATGGCTTCACTCCTTGTCGCCCGCGCACCGGGCTGCCGGGGTTGGACAGGACCGCGACGCGGAAGTTCCCTTGAGCTTGACGTGTCCGGCCCTCGGTCCTAGGCTCTGCGCGCCCGACATCGAACCCGGGCGAAGCGCGCCGGGGCACGAGCGGCTCGAGGAGACGAGCGATGACGAGCACCCGATGTGGCGCCGTGATCCTGGCGGCCGGAGCGGTCCTGATCCTGGCGAGCAGCCTCATCGCGGGCACGGCTCGAGCGGACGTGACCGTCAGCGAGAAGACGGTGTTCGAGGGGTTCGGCGAGCGGGGCCGCATGGCGAGCGAGGGTACGACCACCCTCGTCGTCTCGGGAGAGAAGATGCGGCAGGAGACCGCGACCCGGTTCACCGGGAGAATGATGAGGCGATCCGGCGGCGAGGAAGGGATGACGAGCACGAGCATCACACGGATCGACCGCCGACTCACCTACCGGATCGACATGCGCGACAAGGCCTACACGGTCATCCCGTTCGAGTCCTCGAAGGGGATGGAGGTCCCGCCTCGGGAGGCCGGCGAGCCGGAGCGGCCGCAGGTTCCGCGGCGCCGCGAGCCCCCGCTGACATGCGACCCCGTACGAGTCGAGTCGAAGCCGACCGGCCAGAAGGGGGACGTGAACGGCTTCCCGAGCGAGGAATCGGTCGTCGTCGGCACCCAGGTGTGCCACAACGAGAAGACGCAGCAGGCCTGCACGAACGTCTACACCCTGGACACCTGGACCACGCCTCTGACCCCCCGGCTCCGGGAGCTCCGAGAGTTCAACGAGAAGATGGCGGCGGCGATCGGGATCGACCTCGTCCAGATGCAGGCGGCGGCTCGGGCGTCGCAGGGGGCGATGCCGCAGCTCGGCCAGGGATTCGAGGCGGTTTACAAGGAGCTGAGGAAGGCGAAGGGGTTTCCCGTCCGCTCTCACGTGATCGTGGAGAAGGACGGATCCTGCGACAGGGTGGGCGGGTCCGAGCGGGGCGGGCGATCGGGAAGAGCAGGCGGCCGCTCGGCGATGGGAGACGGGTCCAAGGGAATGCGCGGCGGCAAGATGGAGAGGGACGCACGCGAGGCGCCGCCCACCGACGAGTCGACCCCCTCGGGCCGGACGAGGATCTTCGGGATGAGCACGGAGATCACGTCGGTGCGCGCCTCCACCGCTCCGCCGGACGTCTTCGAGCCGCCCGCCGGATTCGTGATGAAGCAGCCTTCCCGGCGCGAAGCGTCGGAGAGGACGAAGCCGCCGTCGACGAAGTAGAACGGGATCAGCGCGCCAGCCTGCGCCGGCGCTCCGCGAGCGCCTCGAGCGCCGCGTGACGGTAGAGGTCCGAGAGCGTCGGGTAGTTGAAGAGGGTCTCGGCGATGGTGGTGGCGTCGGCGTCGGCGTTCAGGAACGCCTGGCCGATGTGAACGAGTTCGCTCGCGCCGTGGCCGATCATGTGCGCTCCGACGAGGCGTCCCGAGTCCGTCTCGAACAGGAGCTTCAGGAGACCCTCGGTGTCGCCCATGATCTGTCCGCGGGGGTTGTACTCGTAGCGGCCGCGGCCCACGACGAAGTCCACGGACTTCTCGAGGAGCCCCGCCTCGGTCTCGCCGATGTAGCTCACCTCGGGGATGGAGTAGAGCGCGAACGGCAGGATCGTCGTCCGGCCCCGAGGCCCCCGAACATCGTAGGCGTGCCGGATCGCCTGACGGCCCTGCTCCATCGAGGTGCTGGCGAGGGCAGGGTACCCGATGACGTCCCCGACGGCGAAGATGTGCGGGTGGACCGTCTGGTACCACTCGTTGACCTCCAGGAGGCCGCGCGCGTTGGGGCGGATGCCGACGCCCTCGAGCCCGAGGTCCCGGGTGTTCCCGTCGCGGCCGACGGCGTAGAGCATCGCGTCGACCTCGAGGACGCGGCCCGACCGGGTCCGGCAGCGGACCCGCGGCGGCTCGGAGCCGACGCGCTCGATCCGCTCGCAGGCGTCCCCCCGCAGGATCTCGACGCCGAGCTTCACGAGCTCGCGCTCGAGGATCCCGGCGATCTCCCGGTCGAGATACGGTAGGAGCTGGTCCCGCGTGTCGACGAGGACGATGCGCACGCCGAGAGCCGCGAAGATCGACGCGTACTCGACGCCGATCACTCCCGCTCCCAGGACCAGCATCGTCGCCGGCATTCGAGGGAGCTGGAGGATCGTGTTGCTGTCGAAGACGGTCTCGTGATCGAAGGGAACGATCTCGGGACGGCTGGGCAGCGACCCGGTGGCGATCACGATCACGTCGCCGGAGAATCGGCGGTTCTCCTTCCCGTCGGGACCGGAGACCGACACGGTGTGCTCGTCGACGAGGCGGCCGTGTCCCTCGAAGACCTCGACCTTGTACCTGTCCAGCGTCCTGTTGACCAGCTCGAGCTCGCGCTGGACCACGCGTCGCTCCCGGAACATGAAGTCCTGGACCGTGATGCGGTCGGCGATTTCCGTCCGGATTCCCTCGACCTTGTTCCGGGTGAGGGAGAGCACGAACAGGGCGCTCTCGCGCAGCGTCTTGCTCGGAATCGTCCCCCAGTTGATGCAGGTTCCCCCGACGACGTTCTCGCGCTCGATCAGCGCGACCTTCTTGCCGATGCGCGCCGCGCCGATCGCCGCCCGCTCGCCCGCCGGTCCGCCTCCGAGGATCAGGACGTCGTAATGCTCCATCCGCCGCTCCGCGCCTGCGACGCCCGTCAGATCCCGCGCAGGAAGAGGGAGATCGCCATGAGGAGTCCGATCGTCACCACGACGCGCCGCACCGCTCGGCGCCCGACCTTGCGCGCGATCGCCGCGCCGGCGACCCCGCCGCAGACCGCGGAAGCCGCCATGGGGAGCCCGTCGCTCCACAGCACCGCTCCGGAGGCGACGAAGTAGACGGCCGCGGTCGCGTTGATCGAGAACGCCAGGAAGTTCTTGAGACCGTTCATCTGGTGAATGTCGGTGAGACCCAGAAGGCCCAGCGCGGCCAGCATGAGGATGCCGATCCCCGCGCCGAAGTACCCGCCGTACACCCCGACGAGGAACTGGAACGCCACCGCGCCGGCCCACCAGGCGGGGCTCCGGCGATCGGCACCGAGGCGCACCACGAGGCGGGAGGCCGGCTCCTGGAGGGCCAGGAGCGCCGTGGCCAGGAGGATGAGCCACGGCACAAGCCCGGCGAACGTCCTCGAAGGGGTGCGGAGCAGCAGCACCGCGCCGAGGATTCCACCCAGGACGGAAGGTCCGAGCAGCGCCGCGGCGAACCGCCCGCTTCCCGTGACCTCCCGCCGGTAGCCCCAGAGGCCTCCCAGGGAGCCGGGCCAGAGGGCGATCGTGTTGGTGGCGTTCGCCAGCAGCGGATCCCGCCCTGCCCAAACCAGCGTGGGGAACGAGAGGAGCGTTCCACCCCCCGCCACGGAGTTCACCATCCCCGCCGCGAACGCCGCGAGGAGGATGAAGGAGAGCTGCCATGGCTGGCTGAGCACGCCGGGGATCATGCCACACCCCCCGGCGGGCGCGATACGGAGTCCGGCGGGTCCTCCTTCAATTTGCGTCACCGAGAGGGTAACCTCTCTCCGACGCCGGCCGATCGCCGGCCAGAGAGGTCCCCATGAAGCGTGCCGTCGCGTTGTCCCTAGGAGTCGTCGTCGTCCTGTCGCTCGCCGCGGCCGTCGCCAAGGCTCCCCCCGCGAAGGACGATTCCGTGAAACCCGCCACGCGCATGAAGCCCGAGACGTTCGCCGGGCTCGTTCTCCGCGGAATCGGGCCGGCGCTGATGTCGGGCCGCGTGGACGATATCGCGATCCACCCGACCCGTCGCAGCACGTGGTATCTGGCCGTCGCCTCCGGCGGCGTGTGGAAATCGACGAACGCCGGCACCACCTGGACCCCGATCTTCGACGGGCAGGGCTCGTATTCCATCGGATGCGTAGCCTTGGATCCGAGGAACCCTCTGATCGTCTGGGTCGGCACGGGCGAGAACAACAGCCAGAGGAGCGTCGGCTACGGCGATGGAGTCTATCGCTCGACGGATGGCGGCGTATCGTGGGACAACGTCGGCCTCAAGGCCTCGGAGCATGTCGGGAAGATCCTGCTGGATCCCCGGAACACCGGTGTCGTCTACGTCGCCGCGCAAGGCCCCCTCTGGGCGGGAGGCGGCGACCGGGGACTCTACAAGACGACGGACAACGGGAAGGCCTGGAAGAAAGTGCTCGAGATCAGCGAGAACACCGGGGTGACCGACGTGGTCATGGATCCGCGGGATTCCGCGGTCCTCTATGCGGCGTCCTACCAGCGGCGCCGCCACGTCTGGGGGTTGATCGACGGCGGCCCCGAGTCGGCGATCTGGAAGACGACCGACGCCGGCGCCACCTGGAAGAAGCTGGAAAACGGACTCCCCAAGGAGGAGATGGGCCGGATCGGCCTCGCGATCTCGCCCGCGAGCCCCGACACGGTGTACGCCACGATCGAGGCGGCGAACAAGGCTGGTGGATTCTACCGGTCCACGGACGCCGGCGGGAGCTGGGAGAAGATGTCGGCCACGGTGTCGGGCGCGGCCCAATACTACCAGGAGATCTTCCCCGATCCCAAGGTCGTGGACCGCGTGTACATGATGGACACCTGGATGCAGGTCACCGACGACGCCGGCCGGACGTTCCGGAAGGTCGGCGAGAAGTACAAGCACGTGGACAACCACGCGCTCTTCATCGATCCCGACGACACGGACCACCTGATCGCGGGATGCGACGGAGGCGTCTACGAGACCTTCGACCGCGCGGCCACCTGGGCCTTCAAGGCGAACCTTCCGGTGGCCCAGTTCTACCGCGTGGCCGTGGACGAGGCGGCCCCTTTCTACAACGTCTACGGGGGCACCCAGGACAACAACACGATGGGCGGCCCGTCGCGCACCGCGACCGCCCACGGAATCACCAACGCGGACTGGTTCGTCACCGTGGGCGGCGACGGATTCCAGAGCCGGGTGGACCCCTTGGAGCCGAGCATCGTCTACTCCGAATCGCAGTACGGCGGTCTCGGACGCTTCGACCGGCGGACGGGGGAGGTCATCGATATCCAGCCCCAGCCGGGGGACGGGGAGGAGCCCCTGCGGTACAATTGGGATTCCCCGCTCCTGATCAGTCCGCACTCGCACACCCGGCTCTACTTCGCTGCCCAGAGGATTCTCCGCAGCGACGATCGGGGCGACTCGTGGCGTGCGATCAGCCCCGACCTCACCCGGCGGACCGATCGGAACAGGCTGAAGATGATGGGCCGCGTGTGGAGCGTGGACTCGGTCGCGAAGAACGCGTCCACCTCCTTCTACGGGAACATCGTCTCCCTCGCGGAATCCCCGCGGATCGAGGGGCTGATCTACGCCGGGACCGACGACGGCCTGGTGCAGGTCACGGAGGACGGCGGAGGGACGTGGCGGAGAGTCGGGACCTTCCCGGGCGTTCCCGAGGGCGCCTACGTCGCCTACCTCCTGACCTCCCGGCACGATGCCGATACCGTGTACGCCGCGTTCGACCATCACAAGAACGCGGACTTCAAGCCGTACCTCCTGAAGAGCGGCGACCGCGGCAGGACCTGGGCGTCCATCGCCGGCGACCTCCCGGAGCGCGGCACCGTGTACGCGCTCGCGGAGGATCCGGCGGGCCCCGGCCTGCTCTTCGCCGGGACCGAGTTCGGCGTGTTCTTCACTACCGACGGCGGGAAGCGCTGGGTGCAGCTCAAGGGCGGCATCCCGACCATCGCCGTCCGCGACCTCGCGATCCAGAAGCGCGACGGAGACCTCGTCGTCGCGACCTTCGGCCGCGGCTTCTACGTCCTCGACGACATCTCGCCGCTGCGCGCGGCGACCCCCGACTTGCTCGGGAAGGAAGCCGTTCTCTTCCCGGTCAGGCCGGCGTTCACGTACGTTCCGTCCGCTCCACTCGGCCTCAAGGAGAAGTCCTCGCAGGGCGACGCCTACTTCACCGCTCCGAATCCGCCGTTCGGCGCCGTGTTCACCGTGTACCTCAGGGACGAGATCAAGACCCTAAAGAAGCAGCGCCAGGACCGGGAAAAGGAGATCGCGAAGAAGGGCGGGGACGTCTTCTACCCGACCTGGGACGAGCTTCGCGCCGAGGACCGCGAGGAGGAGCCGGCCCTGATCCTGACCGTCACCGACGCCTCGGGCAACGTGGTGCACCGACTGAGCGCCCCGACGAAGGAAGGCTTCCAGAGGGTCGCGTGGGATCTCCGGTACCCGCCGGTATCGCCGACGGATCTCAAGCCCCAGGTGGACGACGACCCCTGGGCGGAGAAGCCGATCGGTCCGATGGCGGCGCCGGGCACCTACAAGGTCTCGCTCGCGAAGCGCGTCGGTGGGAAGCTGACGCCCCTCGGCGAGACGCAGTCCTTCGTGACGAGCCCTCTGGGAGCGGCGACCCTGCCGGAACCCGATCGCGCCGCGGTACTCGCCTTCTCGGAGAAGACCTCCCGGCTGCAGAGAGCGGTGCTGGGCGCCGCCGAGACGGTGAAGGAAGCGCAGGGGAGGATCGACCACCTCAAGAAGGCGCTCTTCGACACCCCCAAGGCCGACCCGAGGCTGCGGGAGGAGGCTCTGGCCCTGGAGGGCCGGCTCAAGGACATCTCGATGCAGTTGAGCGGCGACGAAACCGTCGCGTCACGCAACGAGCCGACGCCGCCCTCGATCGTCTCGAGGGTCCAGGGAATCGTCTACGGGCAGTGGACGACGACGTCGGCCCCGACCGGGACGCAACGAGCGGCGTACGACGTCGCGGCGACCCGGTTCGGCGAGATCCTGGACCGCCTCAGGACGTTGGCGGCCCAGGACCTCCCCAAGCTGGAGGGAGAAGCTGAAGCGGCAGGCTCGCCGTGGACGCCCGGGCGAATCCCCATGTGGCGGCGGGAATAGCCCGGGCGGGAAGGAGAATTCAGCGGCCGCGGGAGAAATCGGCGCCTGGCGAGCCAGGCTCGTTGTGCGCGGGCCGGTTCGACATGTACATGCAGAGGGGCCCCCCGACGATCTCGCACCCCGGCTGATTAGTGACGGTGACCTTGTTGTGCTCCCAGTTCTTGTGGCCTCCACGCTGGCTGGACAGCAACCCGTCGCGCAGCACGATCTGCTCGAGACCCGGGAACGAGGCGCCGGACTTCATGTCCCAGCTCTCGGCCGGCCTCGTGATCGACGCGGCGGACGCTCCGCGGAACTGAACGGAGATCGTGACGCCGGCATCCACCGCCTCTCCCGCGAGCGTGCCGGGAGCGTACCGCCAGCTGCGGAACGAGGCTCGGGCGGCCTGCTCGACCCCGGGGTAGGGCCGGTCGTTGTTCAGGAGCTCGGCGTAGCCGACGGTGCCGTCCTTGAGGACGACCGCCTGGAACGTCAAGACCTTGTCGCCGACCGCCCGTCGCGCGTCGCTCGGCAACTGGAAAGGCGCCTTGCAGTCAGGAAGCAGACGCGGGCCCTGATAAGCGTCAGCCGTCGCGGTCGCGGAATCGGCGGGCTCGTCCGCCAGCGCCGCGACCGGCGCGACGAGGAAAGCGAGTGTGAAAACGATCGACAGGCTACGGAAGGCCTTCGGCATGGCACTCCTCCTTTTGGACTCGTCGAGGCATTATACGATTTTTGCCCTTCATGGTTATCAGGGTACGAGGGCGCGCCGTCAAACCCCCTTCGCGAACGGCCGCGGCGCCTGCACCGCGGGACCGCGGGAGCCCGGATTCCGGTCCGGAGGCGGCCGCGCCCGGCGGCCGAGCCGCGTACTCGACATTTCGTGTCGGATTTGACGAGTGACCCTCTTGGTGGTATGGACAGAACGGCCTTGCCCGCGCGGGATGGACCCGGACGGGCTTTCCGGTGTCACGCCGACAGGAGGGAAGCATGAAGGAGAAGCTCAACCTGGATCTGGAAGTCGAAGAGATCGAGAAGCGGGAGCTCGGTGGGGGGACTTGCTCGTCTTCGACGACCTCGCGCCGCTGCACCTGCATGTGCATCTATACGACCACCCTGGTCTCGGACCTTCACCAGTAGGATCGAGCGGAGAGGCTCGGGGGGGGGCGGGCGCGAGCCCATCCTCTCCCGAGTCCTGAGTCCCTGCCGGGCCGTCGCGGCGGGCGGCGGCGAAGGAGGTCCCGGGTCGCGCCGCGATGGAACCCGCAAGTCGCCTGTTCGCCTACGTCCACGCGCCCCGCGAGGACCACGAGCCCCTGCTCCTCGGTGCGATCGCTCCGCTCGTCCGGGAGATCCGGGGTCATCCGGATCTCGATTCGGTCTCCTTCAGCCGAACCGACACCCCCGACTGGCTGATCCGGCTCCTCGTCCGCGGCCGCCGTGAGTGGATCGAGGGGGCCGTTCGGCCGCGACTTCGGGAGATCCTTCGCGCGCTCGAGCGGGTCGCGATCGTCGACGAGCGCGATCTTCCGGGCTATCGCCTGGAGGTCCGCAGGTGGGGGGGCGTCGAGGGTATCCTCTTGGCCGAGAGGACCTCCCATCACGACACGCTGGCGTGCCTCGACTGGCTCGAGCTCGAATCGAGGCGGCTCGTCTCGCGCACGCGCCGCGAGTACAGCTTGCTGATGACGGAGCGCCTCCTCGATCTCCTCCGGCTCGATCGCGGACAGCGGCTGGCCTTCTATCGGAAGGGATATGCCTGGCCGCTGGAACAGGGGACGTGGACCGGGGCCGACCTCGAGGCCCTCGATCGGAAGTTCCTCGGCCTTCGGCAGGGCCTCACGGACCTGCTACGCGACGCGGCCGGGAGCGATCCCGTGGCGGTGTGGGGAGGCGGCGAGGCCGCCCGCGTCGCCGAGCGGTGCCTCCTCGCGCTCGGCCCGCTCGCGGATGCCTGGATCGAGGCTCGGGACGCCGGCCGGCTCGAGGCGGACTGGATCCACCTCGTTTGGTCCCTGGCGCACGTCCACTCGATCCGGCTGGGCATCGAGTCCGTCCCCGAGGCGATCCTGCGCTACTTCATGTACCGATTCCATTCCGAAGGGGCGGCGCCCGGTCATGCCGATGCGCTTCCCGGCCCCGGGGCGTGAATCCGTGGACCCGACGTCGTCGCTCACGGTTTCCATCCCGGCGCCGCGCGAGCTGCAGGATGCCGTCGTGCGCGACGCGGTCGCCCCCCTCGTGGAGGCTCTCTGCGCCGACCCCGGTCTCGACGCGCTCCGGTTCGAGCGCCTCAACAAGCCGGACTGGCGAATCATGTTCCTCGTCCACGGCGGCGGACCCTGGCTCGCAGGCTGCGCGCGGCCGCTCCTCGATCGGCGACTCGGCGCGCTCGCCGGCCTCGGATCCATCGCCGGCTACGAATTCGTTTCCGAGGAGCACGAGGACAAGTGGGTCGGGGGGCCGCGCGATCTCGCGGTCCTGCGGAGGATCTACCACGCCGATACGCTGGCGTGCCTCGAGCTGCTGGCCGCCGAGGCCCGGGGCGCCCTCTCCCGAACGCGCGCCGAGTGGAGCCTCGTGCTCGTGGAGAGGATGCTCGATCTCTTCGGTCTCGGAGGCGGTGACCGACTCGAATTCTACGAGCGGGGGTACCGGTGGGCCTTCGACCTCGGCCGCTGGGACGACGGTGTGATCGGGGCCCTCGAGGAGAAGTACCGGGCGCAGCGTGACGGCCTCGCGAAGATCCTCTCCCTCCTCGCCGGGGGCGAACCCGATGCCCTGTGGGGCGGAGCGGAGGAGGCGCGGATCGCGCTCGCGTGCCTCGAGGACCTCCGGGCGCCGGTGGAGGCGATCCTGTCGGCCGGTGCCGACCGAAGCATCGGACGGGATCCCGTCGAGATCGCGGTGTACGTCGGGCACGCGCACTCGAACCGGCTCGGCATCTACGCGACCCAGGAGGCGGTGCTCCGCTGGCTCGTCAGGCGCGCGCGCGAGGATCGGGGAGATTGAAGCGCTTGGCCCACCTCGCTCTCCTCCGGGTCGCCGGCCTCCCGTTCGAAACGCTGGCGGCGCTGAGCGCGCCGGCGGCGGCGGCGGCCGCGGAGCGTCTCCACGGCGCCGAGGCGGCACGACTCTCGGAGGCCGCCGCCGTCTCGGACCTGCTCTTCGTCGCCGCGGGCGAGCCGGGCGGGGACCCGGCGCGCGTCCGGGCCCGCTTCGCGCTGCTGAGGCTGCGACGGGACGTGCACAACCGCCGCCCGCTCCGACCCCTCGACCTGGAGGCGGCGCGGTCGCTGCTGGCGCCGGACGCCGCCCTGCGGGTCGAGCGGCTGAGGGAGATTTCGGACAGGCGCGATCGGCTCCTTGCCTCCTGCCGGGAGGCGCTCCGCGAGGAGGTCCCGCGGTGCCGCCGCGCGCTCCTGCGCGTGATCGCCTCGCCGCTCGTCCAGCACGGCATCTACCTCGCGAGCCGCTCGCTCCTGCCCAAGGTCCGGAAGCTCTCGGGAGGAGATCCCGAGGCGTGGGGACACGACGAGCGCCACACCGCCGCCAAGGCCCTGGCCTACGCGGCGAGGTTCTGCACGAAGACGAGTCCCAACGGCGTCTTCTGCGCCGTGGCGCTCGCCTCGATCGAAGGGGATTCGGCGGATATCGACGGGGCGCCGGGGATCTCCCTGACCGACGTGATCCTGAACATCGCGGAGGCACGGAAGGTCGGCGCCTGCCTCGCGAGCGATCCGGCGGTCGATCTCGCGGTGTTCCCGAGGCCGAACCCCACGCTCAGGGAGGTCGACGGCGGGTTCACGTTCTGGAAGCCCGCGAGCCGGAGGAACGCTACGGACGAGGAGATCTTCTCCCGCGCGAAGGACCACCCGGTCCTGCGCCTCTTCGTGGAGGAGGCCGCGCGCGGGATCCACGACGCGACCGCGCTCAAGCGTGCGGTGGCGTCGCGGCTCGGCGTGGCCCCCGGGGTGCTGACGGAGTTCTACCGCGCGCTCGTGGATCGCGGAATCCTGATCGCGGAGATCGAGGTTGCGTACAACTCCCGCCGCCCGCTCCGTGACCTGGCCTCCGCGGTTCGCGCCGCCGGGTGCGAGCCTCCGTGGCTCGAGGACGTCGAGCGGGTCGAGGCGGAGGTCGACGCGCTCCCCGGGCTCGACTTCCCGTCCCGCGTCGAGGCGATGGAGGCGATCGGGCGGAGGCTCGACGCGCTGCCGCACGCGCGTCCCCTCAAGGCCGACGAGCTGTTCCGGGTCGACGCGTCCTCCGATCTCTCGCTCCGGCTTCCGAGAAGGCTGCTCCAGGATCTCGACGGGCCGATGGGAGCCTTCGCGCGGCTGATCGGCGGCATGTACCCGGAGGACCTCCACGCCCAGACGCTGGCGGCCCGGTTCCTCAAGGAATTCCCGGGCGACACCGACGTGCCGTTTCTCGACCTGTACCGGGGGCTTGCCGCCGAGCCCGACGAGTCGGGCCGCCCGGTCGAGTTCCCGATGCCCAAGGAGGAACCGACGGCAAAGGGCCGGCTCAAGGAAGCCCAGGACACGCTTCGGCGGATCCGGGACTGGTTCGTGGAGCGCGCGCGCTCCGCCGCGCCGGGCGAGGAGGTCGAGATCGACGCGGCGACGGTCGATCGCCTCGCCGGAGCCGCGCCGGAGCCGCGCTGGGCGGCCGGCGTGCTGTTCCAGGTTGCCGCGCGGTCCGCACGCGCGATCGAGGAGGGGCACTACCGTCTCGTGCTCAGCTCGCTCTTCAACGGCACCGGGCTCGCCCTCGCGCGGTTCGCGCACTTCCTCGGCAAGGGACGGCCGGCGGAGGAGAACCCGATCGTCCTCGAGATGCGCCACGGCTGGTCCGCCCTCGGTCGCCACGGCGCCGTGCTCGCCGAGGTGACCTACAACCACGAGGCCCGCACCGCGAACGCGGGCTTGAGGCCGGCGCTGTTCGAGCACGAGATCGAGCTGCCGGGCGATCGCGCATCAAGGGGGGCGTCGGCGATCCCGCTGGGGGACCTGACGGTGCGCTACGTGAGCGTCTCTGGCCGGTTCGTCCTCCGCTCGGCGTCCAGAGGCGTCGAGGTCATACCCGTCCTGAGCAGCGGCGTGAACCCGGTCGGGATCGTGTCGGATCTCGTCCACATCGGCCAGCAGGGGTGGCAGTCCATCGGCTACCTCCCTGGCTTCCGCGCCGACTCGATCACGCGATGGCCCCGGTTCACGTTCGGGAGGACGGTGCTCTTCCGCGAGCGCTGGGTCCTGCGCCCGACGGACTTCCCGCCGGTCGGCGACGAGGAGTTCTTCATCGATGCGGCCCTCTGGCGCCGCGGGCTCGGCCTGCCCCGACACATCTTCGTCCACACGGTCTTCGATCCGAAACCGTACTACGTGGATCTCGAGTCCCCCCTCCTGACGGATCTCCTGCGCCGGACCGTCGCGGGGCTTCTGGGCCAGGAGGATGCGGTGCTCTTCGCCACCGAGATGCTCCCCGCGCCGGACGAGATGTGGCTCGAGGGCGAGGGGGGCCGCCACGCCTCCGAGATCCTGGTGCAGATGCAGGGGCCCGGGGCACGAGCGATCGATGAAGGCGACATCGACGCAGGCGTTGCCCGACCGGACGCGCTGACGTAGCCTCTGCGCGATGCGGGAACCCGTCGTTCGCGTCGCGGTCGCGCTGCTCCTCGCCGCGGTGGTGCTCGCCGCGTTCTGGCCCGTGCTCGGCGCGGGGTTCATCGCCTACGACGACGCCGTCTACGTCACGAAGAACCCGAACGTCCAGCGGGGATTCGACGCGGCGAGCCTGAAATGGGCTTGGTCGTCCTTCTACGCCTTGAACTGGCACCCTCTGACGTGGATGTCCCACACGCTGGACTGGAGGCTCTTCGGCCCCCGGCCCGCCGGGCATCACCTGACCAGCCTGCTCCTCCACGTGGCGAACACGCTCCTCCTGTTCCTCGTCCTCGTTCGCGCGACCGGCGCGACGGGCCGCAGCGCCGCCGCGGCGGCGTTGTTCGGCATCCATCCTCTCCACGTCCAGTCGGTCGCCTGGGTGGCGGAGCGCAAGGACGTCCTGAGCACGCTCTTCTGGATGATCTCGATGATGGCGTACGTGCGCTACGCGAGGGCTCCCAGCCTACCGAAGTACCTCGTCGTCGCGGCCGCGTTCGCACTCGGGCTCGCAGCGAAGCCGATGCTCGTGACGCTCCCGTTCGCGCTCCTGCTCCTCGACGTCTGGCCGCTCGGGCGGTGGGGGGCGCGCGGGGCCAGGTTCCTGCTGGCCGAGAAGCTCCCTCTCATCGCGCTCTCGGCGATCTTCGGCGCGGTGACGTTCGCTGCGCAACGGTCCGGCGGAGGTATCGCCTCGGCGGAGGTGGTCCCCCTGGGACTCCGGGTGTCGAACGCGCTGGTCTCGTACGTGCGGTACCTCGGCAAGACGATCTGGCCGCGCGGCCTCGCCATCTTCTACCCGCATCCCCTGGACACCCTCCCGGCCTGGCAAGTGCTCGGGGCGGCGCTGTTCCTGACGGCGGTGACGCTGACCGCGGTCCGCCAGAGGCGAGGCCATCCCTACCTGCTCTTCGGGTGGCTCTGGTACGTCGGGACCCTCGTCCCGGTCATCGGACTGGTCCAGGTCGGCGCGCAGGCGATGGCGGATCGGTACACGTACGTCCCCGCGATCGGAGTGTTCGTTGCCGCCTGCTGGGGCGTCGCGGCGCTGCTCGATCGTCTCATGCCGCGGCGCCCCGCGGCCTCCCGTCGGTGGGCCGCGATCCTGGGTAGTGCAGCGGTACTCCTGCTGGCGGTCGCGACGAGGGCGGAAGCGGGCTTCTGGCGCGACTCGAGGACGCTGTTCGAGCACGCGCTCGCGGCCACGAAGAACAATTACACCGCCCATACCGGTCTGGGATCCGCACTGGCGGCGAAAGGGAGCGTGGACGAGGCGATCGCCCACTATCGTCGCGCGATCGAGATCCGCCCCACCTACGCGCTCGCACACGGCAATCTGGGGGTGGCGCTCGCGGGGCAGGGGAAGACCGACGAGGCGATCGAGGAGTATCGTCGCGCGCTCGCCCTCGACCCGTCCCTGCACGACACTCACAACAACTTCGGGAACGCGCTGGTCACGCAGGGGAAGGTGGACGAGGCCGTTGGGCACTTCGCCGAATCGCTCCGCCTCCGACCCGGGGACGCGCTCACGCACTTCAATTGGGGGACCGCCCTCGCGACCGTCGACCGCTGGCACGACGCGGCCGAGCATTTCTCGGAGGCGATCCGCCTGCAGCCCGGGTACGGGAAAGCGCACAGCAACCTGGCCGCCGCCCTTTTCTACCAGGGGGAGTACGCGCTGGCGTGGTGCGAGGTTCGTGAGGCGCGAGCGTCGGGATTCGAGCCGCCCCAGCGCCTGATCGAGCTCCTCGGCGAGAAACTGCCGGAACCCGCCCGTCACTGAACGAAGGCGTCCGAGGGGTCCGCGTCCTCGCCGGGAGACGCCAAACTACACCTCGTCGCTCCACGCCGGAGACCGTCGACCCGGATCCACGGGTTTTCCGTCCTGGCACGGAAATTGAAATGGGAGATTTTTGGTGCGCTTTCCCGGCGCCTCGGCGGCGCCATGGGAGGTGAGGCCATGAAGAGCCGAAGCATGGCTTTGATTCTCCTCGGCGCGTTGGTCGCGGTCGGCGTGTGGACCCCGCCGGCCTCCGCCGAGAGATCGTCGGACCTCCACGGATCGAGGGGCGGGCGGAACGCCACGCGCAGAGGGTCCCGGGGGCGCAGCAGGAAATGACGCGAAAACTCGCGCGGGGCCTCGGGCGACGGACCCGCCCGCCGCAGGCGGGACGGGATCGATCGCGCCAGGCATCCGCGATTCGGAGAAAGGAGGCTCCCATGCGGAGCGTACCTGCACTGTTGATCGCGAGTCTGATCACGTTCCCCGCCGTGGCCGGAGGCGCGAAGCCCGCGGTGGCCCGCCGGCTCGTCGACGCCGAGGCGGTCCTCAAGGCATTGGCGACCGCTCCGGACAAGGGGATTCCCAAGGACCTGCTCGAGAAGGCGGAGTGCATCGGCGTGTTCCCCGGAGTGAAGAAGGGCGCCTTCGTGGTCGGCGGAGAGTACGGTCACGGCGTCTTCACCTGCCGGGAGAAGGACGGCACCATGGGTCCGCCGGCGTTCTTCACGATGGGCGGCGGCAGCTTCGGCTGGCAGTTCGGCGGCCAGGAGGCCGATCTGGTCCTTCTCGTCATGAACGATGACGGCATCAAGCACCTCCTTTCGGACAAGTTTACGGTCGGCGCGGAGGCGAGTGCCGCCGCGGGACCCGTCGGGCGATCGGCTGAGGCGGCCACCGACGCCCAGCTGCACGCGCAGATCCTGTCGTGGTCGCGCTCGCGGGGGCTCTTCCTCGGGGCGTCACTCGCCGGCACGGTGATCAAGCCGGACGTCAGGTCGACCGATGCGTTCTATGACGCTCCGATCGCCGCACGGGAGATCCTCACCCGGCCTCCCACCAGCGTTCCCCGGGAGGCAGAGGCGTTCATGAAGACCACCGACACCTACGCACGCCACTCGTAACGGACCGATTCCCCGCAGGGCCGCCGCGCGCCGGAAGGTGGAGCGCGGCGGTCTCGCGGGCGCCCGCGTCGGAATCCCGACGTGACACGGGCGGCGGAGCCACATCTCCCGCCGGATTCCGATGGCACCGGCCTTGCTGCGCCACAGCACAGGCATGAGCACACAACCCCGCTCGTCCTTCAACGGCCCGGTGGCCCCACGACCCGAAGGGGGGCGCCGGGCCCTGGCCGTCCTCGACGACCAGGTCACCGGGGTCAGCTACGTGCGGTTCCACCAGCCCTTCGAGCACCTTCGCGATCGTGGTTTCGAGCTCCGGACCCTGAGCCGCACGCTGACCCTGACCCGGACGCCGCGCGGGTACGAGCCCGAGGCGGGAATCCTCGACGGGATCTCGATGCTCCTGTTCCCGCAAATGATCGCGGCGCCCCTGCTGCCCGACGGGAGCCGGCTGCTGCTGGTGGAGCCGCTCTGCGAGGCCGCGCGATCGCGCGGCATTCCCGTCGTCTACTCGGTCGACGACCACCTCGAAGAGATCGAGACCCTGAACCCGAGCTACGAGGTGATCGCCGGGGCCCGGCCGAACCTCGAGGCCCTCCTCCACGGGGCGGACGCCTTCATCGTCACGACCCCGACCCTCGAGGCGACCCTCGCGCCGCGCGAGCGGCCCGTCCACGTGCTGCCGAATGCCGTGGATCCCTCGCGCTGGACGCCTCGCCCGCGCGGTTCCGGCGAGCTCCGCATCGGCTGGGCCGGCTCCTCGTGCCACATCGACGACCTCTTGATGGTCCTACCCGCGATCCGCGAGCTGCAGAGGCGCGTCGACTTCGTGTTCGTCCTCCTGGGGCTCACGTCCCGCCCGCTCCCGGTCGAGACGCGGGAGATCCGGCGAAACCGGCGAGGCTTCACCCCGAGCCAGAAGGCGAGGGCCGAAGCCTTCCTCGAGCTGGCGTCGCTGTGCCGCTCGATCCGCCACCGGCACGTCGTCTTCGGGGAGCTGGGCGCGTACTTCTCCACGCTCCCGTCGCTGGACCTGGACGTCGGGATCTGCCCGCTGCTCGACACCCCGTTCAACCGGCACAAGTCCGCGCTCAAGTTCTACGAGTACGCCGCGGCCGGCACGATGACGATCGCGAGCGAGGTCGTCCCGTACCTCGGCGAGGTCTCGGTCACGACGCCGAACGAACCGGCGGCCTGGAGCGACGCGCTGGAGCGCTTTCTCCGCGACGGCGGCGCGCGGGACGCGGAGCTTGCCGATCAGCGCGAGTTCGTGTTTCGCGAGAGGAACATCGAGCGTCTCAAGGACCGGTGGGCGGCGGCGCTTCTCGAGATCGTTTCCCCGATCAGCTAACGGCCAGCTCCGGCAGCCCCAGCACCCGCTGGCGGGCCCTGGCGGCGACCCCGCACAGCTCGAAGTTCCATGGCCTCGTTTCCCCGCTTCCCGACGCCCGCTCCGCGAGGAGGCGCTCCGCCACGGCGCGCCTCACGATCAAGAACTCGGGGATCGCCACGTCCACCGGAACGGGACCTCGATTCGACGACGGCTTCCGCGAGCCGTTCTCGGTCTCGACGAGGGCGCTTCCGTCGAAACGGAATCCGTAGCGACGCCTTCGCGGTGCACCGTCGACGACGTTCCCGCCCAGGACCGCGAGATCCGGGAATCGCGCGAAGCAGGTCTCGGCCAGCAGCCGGTAGCGCGGGTGGGCCGGCTCGACCCGGGCCGACGTGACCACGACCGTGTCGGCGAAGGACCGGCCGAGCGCCTCGAGGATCCCCTCGTCGAGGCCGTCGCACGGGACGACCTCGGCCACCTCGCTCAGCTTGGTCACCTCGGAGCCCGAGATCGCGTCTCGTGCGATGACGAGGAGGACCTGGTGGTTTCGAGGCGGATCGGGTGCCGTCAGGAACCGCTCGAGCCAGCGAGCCGCTGACCCGTAGTCGTCCAAGGCATGAACGACCACCGACGTCCGGAAGTCTCGGGGGGTCGAGAGGGCGATCTCGATGCCGTGCTCCCTGAGCCTCGATTCCGCGATCCGACGGAGCTGCATCGACGGCTGGCTCCGCCCGACGCGCGCCCGAACGACCCGCGCCACGCTCTCGATCCCGCGCGCTCGAGCGTACTCGGCGAAGTACCCCTTCCACCAGTGGAAGCTCAGCACCCGGTTGTAAGCGTTGAAGAGCGCCTCCGCCGTCTGGAGCGTGCGCTGGTCGCACGCCGAGAACCGGTCGACGGGAGTGGCTTCGCAGAACGCCTCGTTCCACAACTTCCGGTACCTCGTGCCGGACTCCCCGAGGCTCTTCTCGAGCCGTGCCACCGTGTCCAGGTCCCGATCGAGCTCGGTCGCCGAGTACATCAGGTAGCCTCGGATCACGGAGTCCCACACCACGGGCCCGCCCTCGTGATCCGGGTGCTTGGCCTCGAGGCGGACCAGCCCGGCACCGACGCGCTCCTGGCGCCGGACGTACTCGCGAAGCTCCACCGGGTGGTTGTGGTAGCCGATGGCGCGGGCTTCGTAGACGATGCGCACCCCTTGCTCCGCGAGCCGGATGCCGAGATCGGAGTCCTGGCAGCCGTAAGGGAAGCCGGGATCGAAGCTCCCCACGCGAGCGAGAACTTCCCTCCGCACCGAGAAATTCGGTGCGTACAGGAAGGCCGGCGGGACGTTCAGGGGATCCTTGATCATCCAGTACGCGAACTGGAAGCCGCCCTGGACGAGGTACGACATGAACGGCGTGACCGTGAGGTTCGGGGGGTACGGGAGGTAGCCGAGGACCGCCACGTCCTCGCCCGCGAACTGCTCGTGCCAGGCGAGGTGCCGCGACAGCAGGTCCCTGTGGAAGAGGATGTCCTGGGCCGTCGAGAGGACATAGGTCCCCGAGGCGTGCCGGATCGCCTCGTTGGTGGCCGCGGACTGGTTGGAGTACTCCCCCCTGCGGAGGGAGAACCGGTACGGGTAGATGCGGTCCCGGAACGCCTCGACCGTGCCGTCGGTCGAAGCATCGTCCACGACGATGACCTCGAGCCTGGCCAGGTCGAAATCGGAGGCGGCGATGGAGTCGAGCGTGAGCGCGAGCCGGTCGCGTCCGTTGTGGGACGGGATGACGACGGAGAAGACAGGTATGGCATCCACGGCCGACGACCCTCCCTCGGACGACGCCCAAGGCGCCCCTCGACCCATCGTCGGAGCAACCGCCGTACCAAGGTCGTAGAATCAACCAAGTACTTATTCCTCAGACACATCGATTGCGTGAAGGTCCTGCGATCGTCGGTCCCCCGACGCGGCGGGCACCGCTTGAGACGCCCCCCGTCGGCCTCCCGTCGTTCAAGTCCGGGTCGAAGCCGCCGATACATCTTGTGCGGCAGGGGACTCATGGAGGGTTCCGGGCCGCGAAAGGGCCGGTCGCCCCCCAAGGCGGCCACCGCGGCAAGGACGCCGCGGTGATCGATCACGGAGGAATCCCAGATGTCCAGTAGCTTTTCGATTGTGAACAACATCGGTGCCCTGAACGCCCTCAACCGCCTCGGCACGACCAAGAACGGCCTGTCCAAGACGCTAGAGCGCCTGTCCTCCGGCCTCCGCATCAACTCCGCCGCGGACGACGCCTCCGGTCTCGCGATCGCCGACGGGCTCCGCGCCGACGTGGCCGCGCTGAACCAGGCGGTCCGGAACGCGAACGACGGCGCCAGCGTCGTGCAGGTGGCCGACGGCGCGATGGCGGAAGTCTCGACCCTCCTCCAGAGAGCCGTCTCCCTGGCCGAGCAGGCCGCTTCCGACACGTCCGGCGCGGACAGCGGCAACGCGAAGACCTCGATCAACGGGGAGTACCAGCAGATCCTCCAGGAGATCAACCGCATCAGCCTGACGGTCGACTTCAACGGCCAGGTCCTGCTGGGCACCAGCGGCGCCACCTTCGACGTCCAGGTGGGCGCGTCGAACACCACCGCGGCCAACACGATCACGCTCACGACCTCGGCGTTGACGGCGACCGGCACGGCCACCGGCGGCCTCGGGCTGACCGGCACGGGGACCGGCGTCGGCGTCACCACCACGGCCCTCACGACCAAGGCCGGCGCGAAGACCGAGCTGGATCTCGTCCGCGCGGCGATCGACGACATCGCCAGCCGCCGGGGCCAGCTCGGCGCGGCCCTGAACCGTCTCGACGCGACGGTCAGCGTGGTCGGCACGCAGGCCCAGAACCTCTCCGCGGCCGAGAGCCAGATCCGCGACGCCGACGTGGCGGGCGAGATCGTGAACCTGACCAAGTGGCAGGTGCTGAACCAGACCGGTCTGTCGGCTCTGGCGCAGGCGAACACGTCCGCGCAGAGCGTGCTCACGCTGCTCCGGTAGCGCTGGGCATGATCCGATGGGGGAGGGGCCCCGTGGGGGCCCCTCCCTTGAGTTTGGGAGGTCGCCATGAACCCCTCCGTCCTGCCCGTGGCCGCGGCGAGCGGAACCCCGCCGGTCGTCTCGCGTCAGGTCCGACCCACCGCGCCTCCGGAAGGCGCCGCCACCTCCGCTCCATCGGAAGTCGACACGCGCCAGGCGGTGGCTTCGGCGCTGAACGACGGGGGCAACCGGATCGTGTTCGGCTCGCACAGCGCCGAGTTCTCCTACGACGCGGAGGCCGATCGCGTGGTCGTCCGAATCTACTCGGCCAACAGCCAGCCTCGCGAGGTGATCCGGCAGATTCCGCCCCAGGATTACCTGTCGTTCGTCACACGGTTCCGCGAGATGCTCGGGGTGCTCTTCGACAACAAGCTCTGACCGGGGGCAAAGCGCCATGGACATCGGCTCGATCACGTTCGGCGGTCTCGCGAGCGGCCTCGATACCCAGTCGCTCATCGATTCGATCCTCAAGGCAGAGCACGCGCCGGCGGACAAGCTCGCGACGCAGAAAGCGCAGCTGCAGAGCAGGATGTCGGCGCTCGACCAGATGCGGTCGAAGCTCACGGCCTTCTCGAACGCGATTCAGGACCTCTCGGCCGACGTGAGCTTCCGTGGGAGGAAGGCGACGGTCAGCGACAGCACGCTCCTGGGCGCCACCCCGGGCGCCGGGGCCGAGACGGGTCTGTTCGCGATCGAGGTCCTCGACCTCGCCGCCGCCCACAAGGTGAAGAGCGCCGACCTCGCCGCCTCCGATCAGGGTCTGGTCTCGGACGGGGCGATCACCGTTCAGGCGGGGGGCCACGAGGCGATCACCGTGAGCGTGAGCGCGGCTTCGGGGAACAACTCCCTCGAGGCCGTGCGCGACGCGATCAACGACTCCGACCAGGGGGTGCAGGCCTCCGTCATCTACGACGGAAACGGCTACCGGCTGGTCGTCCGCTCGGAGGAGACCGGGCGCCAGCACGCCCTCACCATCAGCGATTCCACCAACCTGCGCCTCACCGATCCGGCCGGCCTGGTGACCGCGGCGGCGGACGCCCGGGTCAAGGTGGACGGTGTCGAGGTGACCTCGTCGAGCAACGAGGTCACCGGCGTGATCCCCGGAACCACGCTGAACCTGAGGGGGAAGACGTCCGGCACGCCGGTCACGGTCGAGATCAACCCCGACCGCGACACCGTGGTCGCCAACGTCCAGACCCTCGTGAGCGCCTACAACGACGCCGTCGACTTCTTCAACGCGCAGTTCAACCGGGACAACCCCGGGCCGCTGGCGAGCGACAGCACCGCGCGCCAGACCCAGCAGGAGCTGCAGAGCCTCGTCACGGGCGGGGTGGAGGGGATCCCCTTCGGAGGGATTCGCTCGCTCTCGGCCGTGGGCGTGTCGTTCGACGGGCAGACCGGGAAGATGTCCCTCGACACGTCCCAGCTCAGCGACCTGCTCGAGAATCAGTTCGACGAGGTGGGCCAGCTGTTCGTCGCGTCCGGGAGCGCGACGGACCCCCGAATCGCCTACCAGAGCGCCTCGACGAACACGACCGCGGGCGACTACGCGATCGAGGTGACGCGCGCGGCCGAGCAAGCGACGGTCGTCGGTGGCGCGTCGATCTCCGGGAGCGGCCTCGGCCGCGACGAGACCCTCACGATCGCCGTGGGCTCGAGCACGGCGAACGTCGCCCTCACGTCGGGGATGACGGTCGACGCCGTCGTCGACGCGGTCAACGCGTCGCTCCGATCGGGCGGGGTCGCGGCGACGGCGATCAACGACGGCGGTCGGCTGCGGCTCACGACGAAGGCATTCGGCTCGGCGGCGGGCGTGTCGGTGACGTCGAGCGTCGCGGATCCCGGCAACGGCAGCGGCAGCGGTTTCGGCCTCGCGGCGGTCACCGACGACGGCATGGACGTCGCGGGGACGATCGCTGGCGTCGAGGCCTCGGGCTCGGGCCAGCTCCTCATGGCCGCGGGCGACGGCGCCTCGGCGGGGCTCACCGTGAAGGTCACCGCCACCGCCGCCGACATCGCGAGGACCGGCGGCGATTTCGGGACCCTGTCCTACAGCCGCGGTCTCGTCCGGACGCTGGTCTCGAATCTCAACGGCGTGACGAGTCTCGCGAACGGCCCGATCTCCACCGCACGGGACGTCCTCGACGCCGACGTCAAACGGATGTCCGACGACATCGCGCGCATCGAGGCCCGCCTCGAGAAGCGGAAGGCGTACCTCGTCAGGACGTTCGGCGCGGCGGAGCAGGCGATCGCGGCATTGCAAGCCCAGCAGTCCCAGCTCAGCAGCATCATCGGCGGCTAGGCCGAGGGGAGACCATGTCCAACCCGAGCAACCGCGGCTTCGCCGCCTCCACCTATCTCGAACAGGACATCCGGACCGCCGATCCCGTGACGCTGATCGCCCACGTGTACGACCTCGCCCAGAGCCACGTCGCCCGCGCGCGCGCGGCGCTGGCCGCGAAGCAAATGGCCGCGAAGGGACGAGCGGTCAAGCGCGCCTCTCGCTGCCTGAGCCTGCTCCAGACGAGCCTCGACCTCGAGCGCGGCGGCGACGTGGCGGGGAACCTCGACCGCGTGTACGCCTATCTCCTCCGCCGACTCGGCGAGGGCCACCGGCGCAACGACGACGCCGCGTTTGCCGAGATCGCCGCGCACCTCGCAGAGCTGGGCTCGGCCTGGCGAGAGGCGGCCTCCCGCCGGCGGATGGAGGCGCCCTACGCCGCCACGGCTCCCTCCGCGAGCGCGCGATGAGCGTCGACGTTCTCCCGCGCCCCCTCATCGACGCGCTGGCGCGGATACGCGCGGCCACCACGGAGCTGATAGCTGCCGCCAAGGGCGAGGACCCGAACGCCCTTGCCGACGCGGTGGATCGGCGAAGCTGCGCGATCCGAGAGCTCGAGCCGGTTCTAGTAGGCCTGAGGGGCGATCTGACCCCGCCTCAGCGCCGGGCCATCGAGGAGGAGGCCGACGCGCTCCTCCGGCAGGGACGCGACGCGGAGACGGGAATTCGCTCGATGCTCGACACGACGCGCGACGCGATGCAGTCGTTCGGGAAGGGTGCCGAGGCGATCCGCCGCTATGCCGCTCCGCCGTCGGGGGCGCGTGGGCTCGACCAGTCGGCCTGAACCGGGGGCAGAAGGTCCTCCTCCTCCAGACGGTTCAGCTTCTCGAGGAAGGTCGTCCGCTTGAGGTCGAGGAGCTCGGCTGCCCTCGCCTTGTTGCCGCCTGCGAGGCGAAGCGACTGGAGGATGAGCTCGCGCTCGAGGTTGCTCACCGCCGTTCGGAGGGAGAGCCCCTCCTCGGTCAGCATGATCCCGGGCGCCGGTCCCGCGGGAGGAACGGCCGCGCCGGCGATCTCGGGGGGGAGATCCTCCCGCAGCACCAGATCGCACCCATCCGAGAGGACATGGGCGTACTCGACCGCGCTCTCCAGCTCCCGCACGTTTCCGGGCCAATCGTGGGCGTTCAGAGCGGCCAGGGCCTCGGTCGAGAACCGTTTGGGCGACGCGAGGCCGAATCGCCCGGCGTACCGCCGCGCGAAGCAGTCCACCAGCAGGGGAATGTCGCACTTCCGGTCCTTGAGCGGCGGAAGCACCACCGGGAACGTGCTCACGCGGTAGTAGAGATCGAGCCGGAACCTCCCTTCCGCGACCAGCGCCTTGAGGTCCTGGTTGCTCGCCACGACCACTCGAACGTCCACCGGCCTGGCCTCGGAGGCTCCGAGCCGCGTCACTTGGCGCTCCTGCAGCACCCGCAGCAGCCGCAGCTGGCCCTCGGGCTTCATGGTCGAGATCTCGTCGAGGAAGATCGTGCCGCCGTGGGCTTGCTCGAATTTGCCGACGCGGTCCCGGTCCGCCCCGGTGAACGCCCCCTTGACGTGGCCGTAGAGCTCGCTCTCCAGCAGGGACTCGGGACTCGCGCCGCAGTGGACCGAGATCATGGGACCGCCGCGGCGGCGGGGATGGCTGTCGTGGAGGAATCGCGCGGCGACCTCCTTGCCGGTGCCGCTCTCGCCGCAGAGCAGCACCGTCGTGTCCCGCGGCCCGACGCTCTTGAGCGCCGTGACCACCCGGTGCATCGCGACGCTCAGCGCCGCGAATGGCGCCTCGACCGGATCGGAGGGATCGCGGCGGGAGTCGCCGCGTCGCCTCGCGCGCCGGGCCAAGACCACCTCGAGCTCGTCGGCGCGCAGGGACGCTCCGAGCACGGCGTCCGCGAGGGGTCCCGACGCGTCGGCACAGGCTCCCCCGCCCGATAGGGGGCCGAGCACCACACAGGAGGCGTCGGGATTCGCCGCGCGCACCTCGCGAATCAGCGCGCCGAGGTCATCCTCGGAGCCGGCGCTCGCCTCGAGGAGCACCAGGTCGGGAGGCGCCGAGCGGAGCGCCGCTCTCGCTCCCTCGCATGACGACACCACGTGGGGAAGGAAACCGAGGGTCGTCACCGCGTCCGGGGCGCCCGGCGAGGCTGCGCGAACATTTTGAACTATGAGCGCCTTGCGCATCCCCTGGTCTCCAACTCGGCCTTTTTTCGGAGTCCCCCCAGTTCAAGATTCCCAATAATTCAGCGTTCTCGTTGATAACATATTCAAACTTTCGTGTTAAACAAGTTAAATTCGTATCTATATATATAAGTGTTTCCAGGAGCCGGCTTCCCTCGCGGGGAGCATGTCCCGAACAGGGGCGCAGGGCCAAATGGCCCTGCCTGTCAGCGATTTCGGCCGTTCCTCGCACGCCCGCTGCCTGGACAACGCACCTACCCGAATCAATATTGAGAAACGTCCGATTCGGGCGCGGGGCGGCTTGCTTCTCAACTCCAAAGCTCGAGCGAATCGCGACTCCGGGGCCTCGCGTCGAGGTCGCGGAACGGCGGAAAGGGTCGTGACCGGTGAGCTTCGATCTGTGGACACGTGGACCGTCGCGACCCGGCTTCGCCGAGCCCGTCGCCCACAGCCTCCCATCCTTCGATCGGCACGAGCGCCGGAAACTTGAGATCTCTTCGAAATTAATCTCGCGACGAGGCGTGAGGATCGCGCTCGGGCTCCCGGCGACCGCCCTCGCTCTCCTGATCCTCGTCCAGCCGATCGCCGCGAAAGGGCGGGACGCTCACGGGCGAGACGCCGAGGCGGCGCGACCGGGATCCCTCCGCCCGTCCGGGGAGGGGAGCCCTGCGTGGCAGATCGGCGGTGGACGGCGACCTTCCCCGGCGACCTCCCTGCCGTCGGGAGAGCAGGGCGACCACCGCTCATACGTTCTCGAGTCGGGTCCCGTTTCCTTCGGGGACGTCGTCCCCGGCGTCGCCAGCGAGCTGCCGGCCGCGATCAGGGTGCGGGTCTTCAGCGACCGCCGCTGGTCCCTCAATCTCGTTGCGGCATCGCCTCTCGTCCTTTCCGATCGGTCCGAGGCGGTGTCACCTGCGCGCCTCGCCTGGAGGACGCATCTGTCCGGTGGCTTCGTGAACCTGGCCGAGAACCGATCCGCGACGATCGCGAGGGGAGCTCGGACCGGAGGCGCGGGTGAGCTCGTTGTGGTCGACCTCAGGCTGCGTCTCGCGCCGGAGGACGAGATCGGCCGCTACAACTGCGAGGTCCGACTGTTCCTGGACGACCCATGACGGCTCCGAGACGTCCGGCGGGGTCCCCCGCCGGCGGTTCCCCGTGTCGGGGATGGCTTCGCGAACGGGGTTGATTCGCCGGTGTACGGCGAAAGGAGGAAAGCAGGATGAGAAGGGGATGGGTTCTCACGGCCTTCGCTGCGGTGGTGATCGTTGCGGCAACGAGCGGGGCGTCCGCGCAGTCGGCGGGCGACTCGGTCAACGTGACCGCGGCCAACAACGGCATCTTCCTGTTCAACATCGTGGGGACGTCGTTCGACTTCGGAAACGTCGACGCCGACGGTAACACCTCGTCCACCGGGGTTTCCGGCGCCCGGAACGGGTCCAACACGGGCGCGGTCTACACCGCGGCCGCCGCGACGACCTGGACCTGCAACAGCGCGCCGCAGCGCACGGTGAGGGTCTTCAACGCGTCGACCACCGCGACGGTCAACTGGGGCACGGCCGACCGGCTGAGCTTGCAGATCCCGGCCACCGGGCTCCCCGGGGGCTCGACATCGTGTGGCTACAAGACCTTCTCCACCGCCGGCGACGGCGGGGCCGGCAACTGCGGCGCCGGCAATCTCGTCCACGGCGTCGTCACGGGGAACGGGGCCAACTCGAGGACGGGGAATCTCGACTTCCGGCTCGATGTCCTGGACACCGACGCGACCGGAGCGAACTCGTGGACGGTCGTTCTGACGGCGAGCGGCGCCTAGTGCGCCGGTTCTTCTTCGGGAGCGGAGCCCCCCTCGGGGCTCTGCTCCTCCTTTCGCTGTCCCCTCGGGTCGCGGCGGCTCCCCCCGCGGTCTCGATCGGCATCGTCCCGCCGTACGTCGAGAAGGTCGTGGCGGGGGCCTCCAGCGTTTCCGACAGCATCGCGTTCCTCAACCGGGGCACCGATCCCGTGGTCGTGTCCGTGGACCTGGCCGACTTCGGGGTGGACCCGGCGGGAGCGGTCTCGGAGCAGCCTCCGGGGAGCCAGCCCGCGAGCCTCGTCCCGTACCTTCGGATCACGCCGGCGAGCGTCAGGGTTGCGCCCAGCCAGGAGGTGTTCTTCAGGTATGCCGTCGAGACTCCGCCGGCATTCAAGCAGCTGCGCGCGATGATCTACTTCTCATCCCGCCCGGAGGTCCCCGCGCGACCCAACCAGGTCGTGGTCGTGGCGCGCATGGGCGTGCCCATGTACGTCGAGAGCCGCGACGCCAAGCCTGCCTCTCTCCTCGTCGAGGACGTGAGGTGGGCACGGACCGGCGAGGCGGGGGACTCCTTGACGCTCGAGATGAGGGCGAGCAACGAAGGGGAGCGGAACATCCGCCCCACGGGATACGTGCTCGTGCGCTCCTCGGACGGGAAGTTCGATCGATCCTACGCCTTCAACGAGGGGAGGGAGCCGGTGCTACCCGGCCAGAAGCGGCAGTGGGGAATGAGCTTCGGGCCGGTGCCGGCGGGGGACGTCACGGTGCGATTGCGTTTCGCTACCTCGCCCCGCACCTCGTACGAGACGAAGACTTGGATCCCCGCAACTGGCGGTTGATCTGGGTCCTGCCGGCACTCGCGGTCGGAGGGGTCGTGGGCGCCGATGCCCGTCCCACGCCGTCGGCGGTCGATTCGACGCCCGGCTACTACGATCTCGGGGCATCCGCGAGAGCGTTCGACGCGCCCCTCTTCGGCAACGACTCGCTGACCACCTATCACCTCTTCGGCAACCAGCGCCTCCCCGGCGCGGGAACGTACTCCGTGTGGCTGATCGGAGGAATCCCGGGCTATACCCCGCAGTTCGGCATCGAAGGCGCCGAGATCCCGGTGGCCGGCCGCCTGGCGCGGATCAACGCCGGAGACTTCGCGCTCGGGCCCTTGCTGCCGGATGCGCTATCCGGGAGTGCCGACGCGCTTCCTCTCGACGGCGCGAGGGCCCGGCTCGACGGCGATCGCGCGAGCTTCAGCGTGTTCGGGGGGACCGCCAAGTACGATCTCGCATTGCCGGGCGAGCCCGGGAAGCGCCCTAGCCTCTATGGCGGCGAGGTCCTCGTCCGGCGCGACGGGGACTTCTACGGGGCGGGCTTGACGCTGGTGGAGCGACCGGTCTTCGGCGGCCCCGAGGCGGCCACGTCTCGTAGCGTCGTGCTGAGCGGGCGGTACGTCCGCGAGGTCTCGCCTTGGGCGTACCTGTTCAGCGAAGCGTCGTCCGCCGACGGCCGGGCTCTCGGCGTCAGGGCGGGAGTGCAGTGGAGGTTCGAGAGTGGGAGCCTGAGCACCTCCGTCTACTCCTTCGGATCGGGATTCCCCTACGTCTACCCGCTCTACCGGCCGGGCGAGCGCGGGCTCGACCTCAAAGGCCGGATCCGACCGACCGAGTTCTCCACTCTCTACGGCGACGTGGACTACGCTTCGGATCAGACGGTGCTTCACAGGTCGGACCTTCGAGGCAGCCTCGGCTACGCGCTGAGCTTCGGCAGCAACCGGCCCTCGTTGAGCCTGGACTACAGCCGCGAGGACCTCGCGTACGATTCCCTGGTGGCCCCGCGGAGCGGCCTCCTCGTGGACCGATTCGCGTTGGCGGTCAGCAAGGACTCCTCGTTCGGCTTCCTGCGCGCTTCCCTGGCGCACGACCGGAGCGCCCGCGGCGACGGCCTCGACAGGACCCAGGCCCTGCTCGCCTATCGGACCGTCCTGGGCTCGAGCTCGCTCCTGGACGGCTCGGCTGTGGTCCAGCGCGACGGTTCCGGGAATTTCGGCTTCACCGCCGAGTCCGCGGTGCAGCGGCCGCTCTCGAGCCGGCTGGATTACCTGGTGGGGGCCGGAGGCGACTACCTCGATCGGGGTAGGGCGAGGAGCGGGGAGGGGTTGGCCAGGGTCGGCCTCTCGCTGCGGGCGATCGGGAGCGGCTGGTACGTGCGGGCGGAGCTGCGTCTCCCGTTCGCCGTCGGTCTCGAGCGAAGCCGGCTCAATCGCAGGATCGTCTCGCTCGACCTCGGCAACCGCCTCGCTTGGAAACAAGGTCCGGCGGCGCGGCGGTCGTCGAGCTCCGCGACAGCCGCGATGGCGCCGGGCACCGTGGAGGGAGCCGTGCGGAGGAACGGGGACCCAGAGGGCGGCGTCGCCGTCGTGGTCGACGGGGAGCCCTTGGCGGTGACCCACGCGGACGGGTCGTACCGGCTGCGGCACCTACCCGCGGGCCGGCGGCAGGTGACCATCGATCTCCGCGGCCTCGACCCGCGATTCTCGGTGACGGGAGGCGCCTCGCGCGAGGTGGAGGTGCTCCCGAATCGGGTCACGCGTGCGGACTTCGAGATCGAGCCATTCGCCTCGCTCCAGGGCTTCCTCGTGGCCTGCGGCAGCGCCGGGCCGATCCCGATCGGGGGAGCGCGGCTGACGCTCTCGAACGGCGCCATTTCCCGGGCGGCCGAGACCTCGAACGTCGGAGGATTCCGGTTCGGCGAGGTCCCTCCCGGCCTCTACGAGATGGAAATCGATCCTGCCTCGGTCTCGCCGCGCGTGCCTCCCGACGAGTTGCCGCGGTTCCGCGTCGACCTGTCCGACGACTGTCTGGGTCAGGTCGTCAGGGTCCGATGCCCGGTCGAGCCGGAAGCCGCCGCCGATTCTCGCCGCGTGTGCGTTCGCCCTCCGGAAGGAGAGCGGTATCCGTCGCCGCCGGCGGCCCCGTGACGTCGTCGACCACGGACCGTCCCGGCGCTACCTCGTCGAGACCGTGAGCGAGACGGGCCACGGGTACACCCCGGGCTCGGCACGTTGGGAGAGCTCGAACCGGAATCCGAGATCGAGCCTCTCCACCAAGGGTCCACGGGTCGGCCGAATCACCCGCCCGTCGTCCGAGGCGACGAATGCGCCGCCGGGGAGGCCGAGAACCTGCGCACCCCGAATCATCTCGCTGGCGATCTCGACCTCGAGGAAGTAGCCGGTCGGGCTGTTCGTCTTCACGACCACGGAGGTCGCGTGCTCGATCTCGACATAGCCCCGGCCCACGTCTTCAGGGGTCAAGGTCAGCGCCCGCACGCTTCGCACCGTCTCGAGCCGGGCTGACGAAACAACACGGGCACCCACCGCGACGGCCGCGGAATCTCCGCCCGGCTTGCCGCCGACGTCCGAGGCCGCGGCCCCCCTCGGGGGGAGCGCGGCCCCCGCCGCCAGCAGGCAAGCGGCGCCGATCGTGGCGATCTTCGAACCCGCCATGAGACGACCCGTCGGACCCGGCTCTTCGCCGAGCCGGCCCTTCCCCCGCGCACGAAGACTCGATCTCTCATCGGCATTCTCCGACCAGGCCTTGAGCGGGGCCAATCCGCCGAGAGCGCCAGGGCCGTCGAGCGTCGAGATCCCGACCCCGGTCGCGGCAGAGGAGTGTCGGCGCCACGACGCCTTCGAGGTCCTCCGGCCAGCGCTCGCGATGCAATCCGATCATTCCACGCCACTTCGGCGTCGAGGGCATCGATGGAACGCCGGTTGCACAGGGCATCCCACGATGCAAACCATCCCGCGTGTCGGCGACCCTATTGCCGCGACCGGGTCTCTCCTGGCGGAGGCATTCCACCGATTCGAGCAGGTGGCGGTCGCGCTCGAAGACCGGCACGGTTTCCTGCAGCGAACGGTGGAGCGGCTGGAACGCGAGCTGCTCACCGCCCACCGCCGCCTCGAGGCGGTCCTCGACGCCTTGGACGGCGGCGTCGCGGTCGTTTCCGCCGAGGGCACGTTGCTTCGCACGAACCGGGCGTTCGAGCGGCTGGGATTGGGAGAGGCCGGGGGGCTCCTAAGGGATCCGGACCTCGCGCGTCTCGTGTCGGGGTGCACCGCCGGGAGAGCGGTGAGGCTGCGCCGCGGGACCGCGGAGGGGCCGCGCGACCTGGCCGTCACCGTGGTTCCGACCTCGGAGGACGAGCCGACGCGGGTCGTGACCGTGCAGGACGTGACCGAGATCCGTCTCGAGGAAGAGGAAGACGGCCGGCGGCGACATCTCGAGGCGCTGGGCCGCATGGCGGCCGAGATCGCCCACGAGGTGCGCAACCCGCTGGGGAGCATCCGCCTGTTCGCCAGCATGCTGCGTGACGATCTCGAGGGGGAGGACGCGCTCCGCGACATGAGCGACCAGATCCTCTCCGCCACCGCCGGTCTCGAGACGACCGTCTCGAACCTGTTGGCGTTCGCCTCGCCCTCCGGGGGCAAGAGGCGCTCGACTGATCTCGCCGCCCTGGCCGCCGATGCCTGCTCGCTGCTCGCCCCCGCCTGCTCGCTGCGCGGCGTGCGACTCCTTGGGCCGCCGGCGACGGCTTCCTGCACGGTGGCGGCCGATCCGGAAGGTCTGCGGCAGGTCCTCCTGAACCTGCTGGGCAACGCCCTCGCGGCGACGGAGCCCGGCGGGGTGATCGCGGTCGCCGCGCGCGTCGAGGGAGATCGTGGGGTGCTCGTCGTCGAGGACACGGGACGCGGCATCGCCCCGGAAGACCTGCCAAGGGTGTTCGACCCGTTCTTCACGCGGGCCGAGGGGGGAACCGGCCTCGGCCTGTCCATCGTTCATCGGATCGTGGAGAGACACGCGGGACGGATCGCTCTCGACAGCGCCCCGGGGAAGGGAACGCGAGCCCGAGTCGAGATCCCCGCCGGCGTCATCCCGGAGGGAGCCGATGCCTGAGCGGATTCTCGTGGTGGACGACGAGCCCCAGATGGCGCTGGCCATGGAGCGCGTGCTGAGCCGGCTCGGCCACGCCGTGGATCGCGCTCAAGGCGGCGACGAGGCGCTCCGCGCGCTGGCCCGCAGGCCCTATGGCGTGGTCGTCACCGACCTCCGCATGCCGGGTCTCGACGGCCACGAGCTGGTGCGTCGCGTGCGGGCGCTCAGCCCCTCGTCGAGGGTCGTGGTGGTCACCGCCTTCGCCACCGTGGAGTCGGCGGTCTCGTGCGTCCGGGACGGCGCAACGGACTACCTCATGAAGCCCTTCTCTCCCGAAGCCCTCGCCCGCGCCGTGGACGCGGCCCTGGAGCGGAACGTGCCGGGGCCCCAGGCGGGGAGCGACGATCTCGTCGCGGAGGACCCGGTGACGTTGCGCGCGGTGGAGCTCGCGCTGCGCGCCGCGCGCTCGGACGTCACGGTCCTGCTCGAGGCGGAATCGGGGGCCGGCAAGGAGGTCTTCGCTCGCCTGATCCACCGGGAGAGCCCGAGGGCGTCCGGGCCGTTCGTGGCGATCAACTGCGCGGCCCTCCCGCGGGATCTGTTGGAGGCGGAGCTGTTCGGCCATTGCAAGGGAGCGTTCACCGGGGCGCTCAAGGACCGCAAGGGGCACTTCGAGCTGGCCGACGGCGGAACGCTCCTCCTGGACGAGATCGGCGAGATGAGCGCCGATCTCCAGGCGAGACTGCTGCGCGTGCTGCAGGACCCCCTGATCCAACCCGTCGGCTCCGAGACGCCGGTGCGCGTGAACGTGCGCGTCGTGGCGGCCACGAACAAGAACCTGCGCGAGGAGGTCGGCGCCGGCCGCTTCCGCGAGGACCTGTACTACCGCCTGCGCGTGATGCCGATCTCCATCCCGCCGCTGAGGGAGCGCGAGGGGGATCTCGAGCCGCTCGCGCTGCGCTTTGTGCGGCTCTACGCCGGCCCCGAGGCGGCGCTGACGCCCGCCGCTCTCGCGAGGCTCAAGGCGCACCCGTGGCCCGGGAATGTCCGCGAGCTGCAGAACGCGCTCCACCGAGCTGCCATCCTCGCGGGCGGCGAGCCGATCGACGCGCGCCATCTCGACCTCGAGCCCGCGCTGCGGCCGAAAGAGCCGCGAGGGTCCGTGGCGCGGCCCCTCGAGGAGGCCGAGCGCGACGCGATCGGCAGAATCCTCCACGAAACCGGAGGGAACCGCACCGAGGCCGCCGCGGCGCTCGGCATCTCTCCCCGCACGCTGCGGCACAAGCTGAAGCAGTACCGGGACGCCGGCACGCCGCTCGCGGAGCCCGCGCGATGACTGAGGAGCGCCGCTTCGAGCCGACCCCGATGCGGCCGGCGACGGCCGCCCGGCGGCGGTCCCTTGCCGCCGCGGAGGCACAGAAGACGCATTCCGCCGCGAAACGGGCATCGGCCCGTCGGGGTGCGGAGGGCACGGTTGTTGCCCGGTTCCGACGCGAACGGGGCCGACGGGAGGGTGGGCTTTGACCGAACCGGTGCACGATGCGACCGTGTCCGCGCTCAGGAGCGTCCTCGACCGGGCGGCGAAGCGCTCCGCGATCGCCGCGTCGAATCTGGCCAACATCGACACGCCGGGCTACCGGTCGCTCGACGTCCGGTTCCAGGAGGCGCTCGAGATGGCCGGCAGCCTCGACGTGGAGCGGACCGACCCGCGCCATCTACCCTCCACGGGGGTTTCCGAGGATCCCGGCACCGTCCTCGAGGTCCCGGCGAACCGCATCCGCAACGACGGCAACACGGTGGACGTCGATCGGGAGATGACGCTCCTCGCGTCGCTTCAAGGTCGGTACCAGGGCGCGGCGGAGATGGTCCGCAAGCGCTTCGCCCTCCTGATCTACGCCGCCACCGACGGGAGGAACGGATCATGAGCCTGAGCCGCGCCCTCGCGATCTGCGCCGCCGGCCTGTCGGCGCAGCGAACGCGCATGGAGGTCGTCGCCTCCAACCTCGCCAACTCCCGGACGACCCGCACGCCCGAAGGCGGGCCCTACAAGCGGAAGGAGCCCGTGTTCACCGCCGACCCCGTCGAGGCGTCGTTCGGCGACGAGCTGGGGGTCGCGCTCCGCTCGGTCCGGGTCGAGAGGATCGTCGAGGACCCCGCGCCCCCCGTTCGGCGGTTCGAGCCGGGCCATCCTGACGCCGACAAGGACGGGTTCGTCGCCTACCCCAACGTCGATCCGGTGCAGGAGATGGTGGACATGCTCTCGGCCACGCGCTCCTACGAGGCCAACATCACCACCGTCCGCAGCGTTCGCGACATGCTCCGCTCCGCGCTCGGGATCGTGAGGTGAACATGGACCCGCTCGCGACGATTCCGAGGATCGGAAGCATCACGGGACCGGAAGGCGTCGAGCGCCCGACGCAGGTGGGGGGGGCGCGCAAGGCGGGGGCCGATTTCGGCGTCAGCCTGAAGGAAGCCATCGACTCGGTCGACCGCCTCCAGAAGGAGAGCGAGTCCGCTCAGGCCTCGTTCGCTCGAGGCGACGACGTCGATCTCCACGACGTGCTGATCAGGATCGAGGAAGCGGAGGTCGCGTTCAAGACCATGATGGAGGTCCGCAACAAGCTCGTGGACGCCTACCGGGAGGTCATGAGGATGGGCTCGTGACGATCCTCGGGGGCGGATCCCGCGACGGGGTGACGCGATGGCCGGCATGACGGACGACGTTCGAAGCGCGCTCGCGCGGCTGACGGTGCGGCAGAGGATCCAGATCGTGCTCGGCGTGGCCGCTCTCGCCGGGGTGGTCTGGGGGCTCAGCGTCTACGCCTCACGCATCCGCTACGGGGTCCTCTTCAGCAACCTCCGCGGCGAGGATGCGGGACCGGTGATCTCCGCGCTCAAGGAGAAGCAGATCCCCTACCGGCTCGGCCCGGGCGGTACGGTGATCGAGGTCCCCGTCGAGCGGGTGGACGAGGTCCGCCTCGAGCTGGCAGCCGACGGGCTTCCGCGCGGCGGCGGGGTGGGCTTCGAGATCTTCGACAAGCCATCGTTCGGACTTTCGGACTTCGTGCAGAACGTGAACTACCGCCGCGCGCTCGAGCGCGAGCTGGGCCGCACGATCCAGGGGATCGACGGGGTGGAGTCGGCACGGGTCCACCTCGCGCTCCCACCGGCCTCCGTCTTCGCCGACGAGCGCAAGGAGCCGAGCGCGTCCGTGGTCGTCCGGCTGAAACCGGGCCGGACGCCTTCGGGCAACCAGGTCCGGGCGATCGCGCACCTCGTCGCGAGCGGCGTCGAGGGGCTGGACCCGTCCCGGGTGAGCGTCATCGACGGCAACGGGCGGATGCTGTCCGGTGGCGGCGCCGAGGCGAGCGAGGCCATGTCGGCCTCGCAGCTCGAGGCCAAGCGCGCCCTCGAGACCGGCCTCGAGACCACGCTCGTGTCCATCCTCGAGCCGGTCGTCGGCACCGATCGGGTTCGCGCGCGCGCCACGGTCGAGCTGGACATGGCGCGCGTGCAGCGGGTCGAGGAGAAATACGACCCGGACGTCGCCGTCGTCCGAAGCGAGCAGAAGAGCAAGACCCGGCGCCAGGCCGGCTCCGGCGGCGGGATCCCCGGCACCGCCTCGAATCTTCCGGGAGGCACGCCCGTCCCCGCGGCGGGCTCCGCAGGGGGCGACGAGTCCCAGTCCAGCACCACGAACTTCGAGATCAACAAGACCGTCGCCATGATCGCCGAGCCGGTCGGCAAGCTCTCGCGCCAATCGGTCGCGGTGGTGGTGGACAACGCGATCGTCGAAGCGCCCGGCGCCGACGGCAAGACCGAACGCAAGTCCACGCCTCGGACCGAGCAGGAGATGAAGAAGATCACCGACCTGGTGCGGGCCGCCGTGGGGATCAACGAACCCCGGGGAGACGTCCTCATCGTGGAGAACATCCCGTTCGACGGCGGCGCCGGCGCGTCGGCCGACGCGAAGCAGGAGCGGGGAGACCGCTGGGGGATCGCCGTCCAGATCGTCCGCTACTCCGCGCTGCCCCTGGCGGTGCTGCTCGTCGTGCTGCTGGTGATCCGTCCGGCGATCGCCGTGCTGCGCGGCATGCGCGCCCCCGCCGGCGCCGGCGGGCACCCGCCGACCATCGCGGAGCTGCAGGCGAGCCTCGGCTCCGGCGCGCTCCCCGGGGCGGCCGGGGCGGGTGGCGAGCTCCGCCGCAAGCTCATCGAGGCCGCCGGCCAGCATCCCGAGGCCGCCGCGCTCGTCGTGCGCGGATGGCTCGGCGGACACCGCGGGGAGTAGGCCATGCCCGAGACGACTTCCGTCCTCGACCTGCCCGGCCCCCGCAAGGCCGCCATCCTGTTCGTGCTCCTGGGGGAGGAAACCGCGGGAAAGCTCCTGCGCCATCTCTCCCGCGACCAGATCGGCCGCGTCGCCCGGGAGGTCGCCGGGCTCGGGCCGATCGACCCCCGACTCGCGGAACGCGTGCTGGGCGACTACTTCGTGGACGCGGTCCGGCCCGAGACGGACCGCGGAGGTCCGGAGATCGCCCGCAGGATCCTCTCCCGCGCGGACCTCCCGCTGGAGCAGCTGGACGCGCTTCTGGGCCGCACCAAGGATCCCGCGTCGCGGATGCTGGGACCCGTGCTGGACGCCTCGCCGGAGATGCTGGCGCGCACGCTGGCGGACGAGCATCCGCAGACCACGGCACTGGTCCTGCTCCACCTTCCCCCGGCGAGAGCCGCGCGCGCGCTGGCGGCGCTCCCCGAGGCGGCGCGCTCCGGCACCGTGCTCCGAATGGCCACCATGCGGCGGGTGAGGGGCGACCTCCTCAGCGACGTGGCGGCCACGATCCAGGAGCGGCTGAGCGTGGCGCCCGCGGAGGAGGATCTCGAGGTCGCGGACGGGATCGAGCGAACGGCGGCCGTTCTCCTCAGCCTCGGCCGCTCCGCGACCCGGCGGCTGCTGGAGGAGATGGAGGCCCAGGAGCCGGAGCGGGCCGCGGAACTGAGGAGCCGGGTCTTCACGTTCGACACGCTGCTGCTGGCGGACGACAGGGGAATTCAGGAGCTCCTCCGTCAGGTGGAGACGAAGACCGTGGCGCTGGCGCTGCACGGCGAGCGGGAGGAGATGACGCAGAAGATCACGAAGAACCTCTCCGAGCGCGCGGCCGGGATCCTCAAGGACGAGATCGAGTTCCTCTCGAGCGTGCGCCCCGAGGAGAAGGCGACGGCGCAGAACGAGATCGTGGCCGCGGCGCTGAAGCTCGAAGAGGAAGGGCGCCTGAGCTTCAGGGAGCCCGACGGCGCGGGGGACGGAGCTGGAGGCGCCGATGCCTGAGCGCCGCCGGTCGCCGAGAGTCCTCGAGCGGGCGGAGACGGCGGGGCGCCCGTTCGCGGAAGTCCTTTCCGCCACCCTGGAGGACCCGATGGCGGCGGCCGCCGCGAGGGCGCGCGAGGAGGGGTGGGCGGAGGGGCACCGGCAAGCGCTCGCGGAGGTCGAGGAGGAGAGGGATCGATTCCGAGCCGAGGCCGCGGCGTCCCTCAAGCGCATCGCCGAGGCGGAGGGCTCCCTGACCCGGCAGCACGAGTCGATCCTGCTCGAGATCGCCCTCGAGGCCGGCTCGAGGATCGCGCGCGCCCGGATCGACCGGTCGGATCCGGTCGCCGCAAGGGTCGTCCGGGAGGCGCTCGAGGCGCTGCCGCCGTCCGCGTCCGCCAGGGCCCGCCTGCATCCGAGCGATCTCGAATCGGTAGGCCGCGAGCTCGCCGGGGAGGTCGAGCGCGGGCGGGTCCAGATCGTGGCCGACGAGGCCTTGACTCCCGGCGGATGCGTCGTGGAGAGCTCGGTGGGCACCGTCGACGCCACGGTCGAGACCGCCCGCGACGCGGTTCGCGACGCGGCCCTCGGCACGACGGCGGGCCGATGACGCGGCCGGCGGTAGACCTCGAGGGCGCGCCGGAGCGGATCCGACGCGCGCAGATGTTCCGCTCGGAGGGGGTGGTGCTGCGGGTCGTGGGGCTCGCGGTGGAATCCCAAGGTCCCGCCAGCGCGGTGGGGGAGGAGTGCCTTCTTCTCAGCCCCGAGGGGACGGCGGTGTCCCGTGCCCAGGTCGTGGGCTTCTCCGGCAACCGCGTCTTCACCATGCCCGTGGACCGGCTGCACGGGCTCACGGTGGGCGCCCGCGTCGTGGCCCTCGGGCGCAGGCCGACCGTCGGGGTCGGGCCCCACCTGCTCGGGCGCGTGCTCGACGCCGACGGGCACCCCCTCGACGAGCGGCCGCTTCCGCCGCCCGAGGCGCTCTACCCGCTCGAGACCCCGGCGCCGCCGGCCATGGAGCGGGAGCGGATACGAGAGCCGTTCGTGACCGGGATCCGCTCCATCGACGGCCTGGTGACCGTCGGGCGGGGACAGCGACTCGGCATCTTCGCCGGAAGCGGCGTCGGGAAGAGCGTGCTCCTCGGCATGATCGCACGCCACGCCCGCGCCGACGTCGCGGTGATCGCGCTCGTCGGCGAGCGCGGCCGCGAGGTGCGGGACTTCATCGAGGAGGACCTCGGCAACGAGGGGCTCGAGCACGCGGTGGTGTTCGTGGCCACGTCCGACGAGCCGCCCATGCGTCGGATCCGGGCCGCCCTGGCCGCGACCGCCGCCGCGGAGTACTTCCGCGACCGCGGGCGGCACGTGGTTCTCCTCATGGACTCGGTGACGCGCGTCGCCATGGCCCAGCGCGAGGTCGGGCTGTCCATGGGCGAGCCGCCGTCCACGAAGGGCTATCCCCCCTCGGTGTTCAGCCTGTTGCCGAGGATGCTCGAGCGGGCGGGCGCCGTGCGGGACGGCGGGAGCATCACCGGGCTCTACTCCGTGTACGTGGAGGGGGACGACCTGAACGACCCGGTGGCGGATGCCGCGCGCAGCCTCCTGGACGGGCACGTGATCCTGACGCGCGAGCTCGCCGGACGCGGGCATTTCCCGGCCGTCGACGTGCTGTCCAGCATCAGCCGGCTCATGCCCCAGGTGGCGACCCGAGACCACGTGGATCTGGCGCGGGCGCTGCGCGCGCGTCTGGCCGCCCTGAAGGACGCCGAGGACCTGGTGCTCCTGGGGGCTTACCGGAAGGGCGCCAGCGCGGAGGTCGACGCCGCGCTGAGGTCCCGCGACGAGACCCGGGCGTTCCTGGTCCAGCCGAAGGAGGAAGGATCCTCGCTGGCGGCGACGGTCGCCGATCTCAGGCGCGCCATCGACGCGGGCCAGGAGGTCGCGGCGTGAGACGCTTCGTCTTTCGTCTGGCGAGGGTCGAGCGGCTTCGGTCGGCGGAGCGACGTGAAGCCCACGCCGCTCTCTCGGTGGCGATCTCGGAAGCCCTCGATTGCCAGCGCCGGCGCGAGGCGCTGGAGCGGGCCCACGACGAGGCACAGGCCGCGACGCTTCCACCGGATCTCGCCTCGGATCCGCGCGAGCTCCGCGCGCTGGCCGCCTGGCGCGAGGGACGGCGCCGGGTCGCCTTCGAGGCCGCAGAGCGCGAGTCCGCCGCGTTCGAGAAGGCGCGGGAGGCCGAGCGGGTCCACGCCGCCGCCTCGCGGGCGCACCGCGTCCTGGAGAGAATCCGCGAGCGAAGGAGACAGAGCTGGTTCGAGGAGGCGTCGCGGGAGGAACAGAAGTACCTGGACGAGACCCACCTGCTGCGTGCGCGCCGCGGTGATTCGGACGAGGAGGCCCGAGGATGAGAAGCGTGTTGCGCTGGTTCGTCGTTCTGGTCCTGGCGGCGGATGCCGCCGTCGCCCTTCTCATCTTGGGGGGAGCGCTGTCCGAGACCTCCGCCAAGCCCGGCGCGGCGCCGCCGCCACGCGCAGCGGCACCCGCCGCGATCGCAGCGGAGCCCGGAGCGGCCGGACCGACGTCGGTCGCCACGTCGACCCCAGTCCCCGCCGCGCCTCAATCCGGTGACATCGCGCCTTCCGCGGGTGCGCCTTCGTCCCCTGCCGGGAGCACGATCCCGGGAGCGCTGGGGTCGGAGACCCCGTCCCCCGGGACCTCCACGGGCTCCGAGCCGTCACCCGTGCCCCCGCCCTTCTCCGCGAACTCGACGAAGGCAGCGCCGCCTCCCAGGATCGACGCGTTCCTTCGTCTTCAGCGCGCTTACGAGAACATGGAGCCCGAATCGGCGGCGAAGGCGCTGGCCGCCCTGGCCGCCCGGGACAAAGAGGCCGTGATCGAACTCCTGATGGGATGGAAGCCGAGGACCTCGGGGGCGATCCTGGACTCGCTGACCCAGAATAGCCCCGCGCTGGCGGCCGACCTCTCCTACGAGATCTGGAAGCGGAGCGGCAACGCGGCGGGCGCTACGGCCGAGACCGGCCGCTGAGCCAGGCTGATGGCGCGCTCCGTGCGCGCCGCGCGGCGGTTTCGCCCCTGGCACGCGCCCTGCTCTTCTCCGGCGCGGAGGCGCGGTGGAGATGGGCGCGAAATCCCTAGGAATGCCTTCGGCGGCGGGCCATGCACCCGTCGTGCGCGCGGGGGCGGTCGCCGGCCGAAGGCCCGGGACGGCGATCTCGGTGGCGTGGCGCTCGGTGCTCGAGGAGATACTCCTCCCCGCGGCGCGCGACATCGGGGGTGTCCCGGAGGATCTCTCGAAACCGGCCGTGACGACCGCCGCCAAACCGCAACCGTTCGTCGAAGGGAATCCTGCCGCTCCCGCCGTTCCCCGCGCGGAGCCGTCCGCGCGTCGCGAAGCCGCGATCCCGCCCGCGCCGCTCGGGCCGCCGGGGCCGTCCACCGAGGATCACCCGTCCGGCCGAATCGCGAGGAGGGAGCCCGTCCGGCCCTGCATTCGGAACATCGCGGACACGCCCCGGGCGGGTTCCGCGCCGAGTGCCGCCGACCCGCGCCCTTCCTCGACCGAGCACCGGACGTTGACCTCTCGCCTTTCTCCGGCATCGATTCCCCGTGTCGCGCGGGAGCCCGCGGCTTCCGCGCCGGCTCTCGCCACGGCGCCCGGCACCGCGTCGAAGGTCGCGCTGCTCGTGCCCATCGCGTCACGTGACGAGGCGACGCCGCAGACGAAGTCGGCGCGCCCCTCGGCGTCCGCCGTCCCGCGGTCCACCGCGGACCCGGAGACGCCGCAATCGAGCGCCGGGGATGCCGTCGAGCGCGACACCGCCTCGAGGCTCGAGCCCGCTCGAACGGCGGGACGAGATCCGGCACCCGCGCGCTCCTCGGGGGAGTCTGCCCTCCGGCCATCGGAAACCGGAGGTTCCCACGCCGTCGAGCGGAGCAACCCGTCTCGGCCGGTCCGTTCCACCACCGGACCGTCCGCTGTGGAGGCCCCCGCCGCACGCGAGAGCGCGAGGGAAACGCCGCTCGATGTCGTGCCGCCGAGGGCGAAGGACGCCGCCGAGAGAGGCGCCGATGCGATCCTCGAGCCCGCTCGAACGGCTGGACGAGCCCCGGTACCCTCGCGCACGTCGGGGGAGCCCGTCCCGCGGCCGACGGAGACCGGGAGCCCCCGAATCGTCGAGGCGGCGATATCCGGTTACACGGCGAGCGACCCCGCGCCGGCGCGACGAGCGGCCGCGGAGCGTCCTCCAACCGGCAGCACTCACGCCACCGAGCGGAGCAACCCGTCGCGGCCCGCCCCTACCGCCACGGGACCGTCCGCTACGGAGGCTCTCTCCGCCCGCGTGAGCGCGAAGGGAGCGCCGCTCGATGCCGCACCGCCGGGTGTGCGGGAACTCGCCGAGACGGCGCCGGCCATGACGGGCCGGTCTCTTCTCGGCCTCGCGGCGCAGGCGAAACCGCAGGACCCGCGCTCGTTGCAGGAAGATCCCGGAGGCGAAGAGGATCGGGGGCCGCTCCGCATCGCCGAGTCGGCGATTCGAGACCACGCAGCGGTCCGTGCCGCCATCGCGGGCGAGGTCGGCCGTGACCTGTCCGGCGGGCCGGCGGAACAGAGCGCCCACCGGCAACAGGCATCGCCACCCAGGGCGCCGGCTGCGGGAAACGTCGAGGCCTCCCCTCGATCGGAGGAAGCGGGATCGAGCACCGAGCGGAGCGTCCCGGGCGCACGGCAGGGGAGCCCGAGCACGACGAAGGCCGCCGTCCTGACCCAGCCGCCTTCGGCGACGGCGAGCCTTTCATCGGTCCAGGGTGCACGCCAAGCCGCCCCGGCCGTCCACGCCCCCGAGGTCGCGCCGGTATCCCACGAGGCTCTCGCCCAGGCGATCGTCGCCCGAGCACGCGAGATCCCGGGAGACGGGCGGCTCGAGGTCCGATTCGTCCTCGAGCCCGCCGATCTCGGGCTCGTCCGCGTTCGCATCGAGACTCGCGCCAAGCAGGTGTCGATCGAGATCCTGGCATCCTCTCGGTCGGCCGTGGACGCCCTCGCCCCTCGCCTCGCCCGCCTCTCCGCGGATCTCCTCGGAGCGGGCTTCAAGGAGCCCACTATCTCCCTCGACTTCGGCTCGTCCACCGACCCGAGCGCCCACGCTCGGCACCACGGGCAGGGGGGAGGCCGCGGGGCGTCGGGCTCGCCGCGAGCGCCTCGCGGTCCCCTCGGCGACCCGGTGGCCGCCGGCGCCGGTCCTCTAGCACCTTCCTCCCGACTCGATCGCACGGTCTGAAGCGTGGCCTCGGCCCGCCGCCGGGCGGCAGGTCGTTGCCGTCGCTCCCCGTCCTCGCCTCAAAAACCCGTGAATCCCTCGATATCGAGCCTGGCACGCCGCGTGCTCGGTAGACGTCTCTGCGGCTGAAACGACGCCGCGAGGAGATCGCGAGATGGACACGGCACCGATCACCGATCCCGTCCAGAGCGCCGCGAGCGCGGCTCAGGCCGCCGCGGCCGCGAGCAGCTCGAAGCCGCAAACCCTCGGCAAGGACCAGTTCCTCCAGCTGCTCATCGCCCAGCTCGAGAACCAGGACCCGATGTCGCCCACCGACGACAAGGAGTTCGTCGCGCAGATGGCGACCTTCTCGAGCCTCGAGCAGCTCATCGACGTCAACTCGAATCTCCAAGGGCTCGCCGCCGGCCAGGGCAACCTGATCAACGCGCAGGCGCTGGGGCTGATCGGCAAGCAGGCTCTCGTCACCGGCGGCGACCAGGTGCGGCTCAAGGCGGGGAAGCCCGACACCCTCGTGTACGCGCTGCCCGAGCCCGCGCGCGAGGCGACCCTGACGGTCTACGCCGCGGACGGCACGCCGGTCAAGGTGTTCAATCTCGACTGCAGCGCCAGCGGCCGGACCACGCTGGCCTGGGACGGGACGGACTCCGCCGGCAACAAGCTGGCCGACGGCAGCTACCGGATCGAGGCGCACGCCACCGACGTGAGCGGCCAGCCGATGAAGATCGCGCTCTTCCAGTCTCTCTCCATCGACGGGGTGAACTTCAGCGGAAGCAGCATCGCCCTCGTTTCGGGCGATCGCGAGATCCCGTTCGACTCCATCATCGAAATCCGCGCGGGCCAACCGTAGGCCGCGCCGGGAGGATCGCCATGGCATTCAGCTCGTTCTATGCCGGACTGTCGGGATTGCAGGCCAACGCGAACATGCTGACCGTGATCGGGAACAACCTCGCCAACGTCAACACCGTCGGGTTCAAGGCGAGCCGGGTCACCTTCCAGGACATCTTCAGCCAGGCGGGGGTCGGCGCCGGCGTCAACGGAGCCGGGAACCCGCAGCAGGTCGGCCTCGGCACCCAGATCGCCGGTATCGACCAGATCTTCGGCCAGGGATCGCTCCAGACCACAGGCCTCGTCTCCGACGTGGCGATCCAGGGGAACGGGTTCTTCGTGCTCGCCGACCGGAGCGGGGCCCGCTCGCTGACCCGCGCGGGGAACTTCACGTTCGACAAGGACGGCAACCTCGTGACCTCCAACGGGCAGTTCGTCCAGGGGTACACCCAGCGCGACGCGAACGATCACATCGTCACGTCGGGGAGCAGCGGGAACATCCAGATCCCCGTGGGTCTGACGGCGCCGCCGCAGGCGACGGGATACGTCTCCGCCGCGATCAACCTGAACGCGGACGCGAAGGTGGACGATCCCGCGACCGGGGCGGACGAAGCCGAGACGTTCTCGTCCACGCTCTCGGTCTACGACTCCCTCGGCGCCCGCCACAACCTGACCCTGACCTTCCGCCCGGTGGACACCAACGCCGACGGGCTCAGGGACCAGTGGACCTACACGGCGACCGTTCCCGGCGATGAGGTGGTGGGGGGCGTCGCCGGCACTCCGTTCCAGATCGCGACGGGCGCCGTGACGTTCGACGCGCAAGGCCACCTGACGGGTCCGGCGGCGAACGTGACGCTCACCACCCCGGCCTGGACGAACGGCGCCGCGGCGCAGCCGGTCGAGTGGAGGCTCTTCGATGCGAACAGCACGGCGTCCCTCACCGGCTTCTCCGGCCCGTCGGCCACCTCGTCCACGAACCAGGACGGGTACGCGGTGGGCCGCCTCCGGACCCTCACGATCGACCAGGACGGCCTGGTGTCCGGGATCTTCACCAACGGGGTCACGCTCGAGATGGCCAGCTTCGCCCTCGCCACGTTCAACAACCCCAACGGGCTGCTCAAGAACGGCCAGAACTCGTACATCGAGACGAACTCGTCGGGGCCCGCCACGATCGGCGGGGCCAACTCGGGCGGGCGAGGGATGGTGACGTCCAACAGCCTCGAGCTGTCCAACGTGGACATCACCCAGGAGTTCACCGATCTGATCGTCAGCGAGCGCGGCTACCAGGCCAACAGCCGGATCATCACCACGACCGACACGGTCATCCAGGAAGCGCTCAATCTGAAGCGGTAGGTCATCGATCTCCCACCGCTCCGGCCCGGGAACGGCGAGTCGTTCCCGGGCCGCTTTGCATGTGCGCCGGGCAGCGACTGGGAGGTGGATGGTCTCTCGAGGCCCAGGCGCAGGTGCTGCTTACTGAACAGCAACCGTGCGGCTTCGCGAGGCGTCGTGGGAAGGTAAGACAGCGTGATTCGTTCGTCAGTGCCATCGAACGAGCGCGATCCGCGGCGCCACCTCCGAGTTGGTCGGTCTCCGCAAGAAGCTTGCAGTCCAGCCACCTCGTAATGCCTTCCGTTGGCGGTTATGATTGATGCCGCATCATCTTCGTCGCGCAGGGTCACCGCCGTGACCAAAGCCGCCAGCAGGTTCTCCTCGGCTACGAAGCGCCTGATCGCGCAGCGTGCAGCTCACCGTTGCAGCATGCCTTCCTGTTCACGCGGCGTGCCAAGACGCGTCGCCAGCGGCATAGGCAATTGGCCGGATGCATAGGGAGGGTCGCTCATGGCGAGAAAACCGTCGCTCTCGATCGCCACGGCGGGCGCGCTGCTCATCGCCGCTCATCTGGCTCCCCCCGCCGCTGGTGAGCTCACGGGGCGCGTTCTCCTCGGCGATCGGCCCGCCGCCGGGGTGACCGCATCCGCCCTACCCTACGAGCCACCCTTCGAGGAGGCCAGGAGAGAGGCGCGCCGGCTGCCGCCGCCGCGACCGCTCGCCTCGACCACGACGAAGACCGACGGAGGGTTCGTCCTCGCCGTCCCCGCGGAAGCGGGCAAGGAAAAGCTCTTCACCGTCCGGCTCGAGGGTGGCGGCGGGGTTGCGGAGTGCGTTGCCGGGGTGTGGGACGCGTCCGAGACCGCGGACCTCGGAGATCTCGTGTTCGGCGCCGCCGCCAAGCTCGGGGGGAAGGTCGTCGACGCGAAGGGAGCCCCCGTCGCCGACGCGGAGGTGGTCCTGGTGGCACCGGGCAACCCTGCCGGCGATCTCGATCTCGAACCCTCCCCGCGACTCATGCGGACCGACGTCGCCGGCGCCTTTCGCTTCGACGACGCCAGCGAAACGGGCAACGTCGTGATGGTCGAGAAGCCGGGCTTCATCGCGGCACGGAGGACCGGGGTCAAGGCACGCGCGTCCATGCCGCCTATCGTTCTCGCGACAGGGGCGCCACTCGCCGGGGTCGTCCGCAAACCCGATCGCACCTCGCCAGCGGGAGGTGCCCTGGTCAGGATCGACGGACGCACGACCACGCAGTGGGTCGAGGCGGGTCCGGACGGCTCCTTCACGATCTCCGACGCGCCCTCCGGAGACGTCACCGCCGTCGCGGATGCCGGGGAAGCAGGATATGTCGAGCAGGGCCGGATCCGGCTGCCGCTCGCCCCGGGCACCGCCCTGACGCTCGTCCTGGAGCCTCCCTCCGCGCTCGCCGGGCGGACCGTGGAGGCAAAAACCCTCCGCCCCGTGCCGCGGGCGCGGATCGAGCTGCGCGGGGGCGGTGAGACCCGCACGGCACGCTCTGGCCCCGACGGGACCTTTCTCTTTCGACCCTTGCCGCTGCACTACTGGACGCTTCGAGCCGACGAGCCGCGCTACGTGAGGTGGACGCGCGAAGGCGTCACGGTGCACCCCGGCGAGACCAAGAGGCTCGACGTTCCTCTTGTTCTCGGGGCCTCGATCGCGGGCCGCGTGACCGATGAGAGCGGCCGACCCATCGGCGACGCCCGGGGTATTCTCTCTCCCTCCGGTCCTATGACCTCGAAGAGTTTCGGGCGCCGAGTTCGGGGCAGCGAGACCCCGACGTTCCGCACGCGTCCGGACGGCACGTTCAAGGCCACGCGCCTGACCCCCGGACCGAGCCAGATTCTCACGGTCTCTCACGCCGAGTGCGAGCGGGCGACTCTCGGAGGCATCAACCTGGCGCCCGGCGAGACGAAGACCGGCGTCGCGATGGTGATGAAGCGCGGCCTGGTCGTCACCGGGATCGTGAAGGACGGCGAGGGGCGGCCGGTCTCCGGCGCCTCGGCGAAGCTCGTGTGGACCCCCGGTTCCAGCGGCCCACGTAGGGTCCTCCAGTCCATCGCGAGCGGGGGGAGCGGCGGGATGGCCGACGACAGGAGCGCCACCACCGGCAATGAAGGGACTTTCGCTTTCCTGGGCGTCGCTCCCGGCGAGTACTACCTCGTCGTGGAGCACGCGGGGTACGCCACGCAACGGGTCGGGGGAGTGAAGATCGAGACGGCGGGGTCGCCGAAACCCGTCGAGGTGACCCTCGATCCGGGTGCCGTGATCTCCGGGAGGCTCGTGCGTCGCACCGGAGAAGGCGCCGAGGGGCTCCGCGTCCTCATGTCGACCCAGGGACGGGCCCGCGCCGCGGGAGGGAAGTTCTTTTTCTCGCCCAACGATCAGGTCACCGGGCCGGACGGCGCGTTCTTTATCGACGGCCTCAAGACGGGCAAGGGCTACGACCTCCAGATCGTGGGGCCATCGGGCCCCGTCGCCGAGAAAGAGGGAGTCACGGCACCGGCCTCCGGCCTCACGATCACGGTCGCGGGCACCGGGCGTATCACCGGCACGGCGATGGACGCGAGCGACGGCCACCCGCTCGAGGAATTCCAGGTCGCATACGAGCCCGATCGGGGGCGTGGACCCTTCCGCGGCGTTGCCCGCGGTGCCGCGGGCGGCCCCGGCCAGGCATGGGTCCGGAGCAGCCTCGACGGGGCGTTCGCGCTCGAGGACGTCCCCGCCGGCACCTGGAGCGTGGTCGTCACCGCGCCGGGGTATCAACCGGCCCGCGCGGGAGGCGTAACGGTGGAGGAAGGCTCGACCCGCTCCGGGATCGAGGTGCGAGCCATCAAGGGCGCCACGGTGAAGGGGCACGTCGCGGACGCGCAGACGGGTGCCTCGGTGGCCGACGCGTCGGTCTCGCTCTCGCAAGCGGGAGCGTCTCCGGGGCTCGGCGCGATGCTCGACGGGACGAGTGCCGAAGATGCATGGACGGACGCGGACGGCCGGTTCGAGATCGGCGGCGTCGCGCCCGGAAAGCAATCTATCCGCGTAACTCACCCCGACTACACCGAGACGACCACCACGGTGCAGGTTGCCGAGGACGGCGCCAGCGCGGAGATCCGGCTCGCCTCGGGAAGCGGGATCGTGGGGACGGTGGTGACGGACGCCGGGCCGGCGGTCGCCGGTGCGGACGTGACGCTCTCGGAGACGGGTGGCGGGCTCGGACCGCTCGCGGGCCTGAGCCTGACCGGGCGGACGAGCCTCACCGACGGCGCCGGGCAGTTCCGCTTCGACCATCTCGGCCCCGGGCGCTACACCGCGACGGCGTCTCTGGATCTGCGGGCTTCGGCGCCGGTCACCGTCGTGCTGCAGGCCGGCCAGGCGCAGGAGGGCCTCGTGCTGCGGCTGCAGACCGGCATCACCTTGCAGGGAACCGTGTCGGGGCTCTCCGACGACGTGATGAAGGGGGCATCGGTCACCGCCAACGGTGAGAACTCCTATTACCAGAGCACCGCCGTCGGCGCCGGAGGCACCTTCGAGCTCGACAACGTCCCGCCGGGTGTGGTCACCCTGCGCGGGAGCGCGACGGATACGTCCGGCTCGACTCGAGTTATCACGAAGCAGGTGACGGCGGCCGCGGACCAGCCGGTGCTCACGGTGGACCTCGTGTTCGAACCAGGCTACACGCTCTCGGGCCAGGTTTCCCGCGCGGGGCAGCCCGTCGCGAGCGCCACCGTGGTCGCCTGGCTTCAGGGACGCGGTGGCCGCCAGGTGTCCGCCGTAAGCGGACCGGACGGCAACTACCAGTTGACCGGGCTTCAGGAAGGCACCTACACGGTGAACGCAGCCTCCTCTGCGCTCTCGGAGGCCAGATCGTCGATGCGACAGACGGTTGCGATCGCCTCGGACCAGAAGCTGGATATCGTTTTCCCCACCTCGAGTGTGGCGGGGCAGGTGGTGGACGCCACGAGCAAGATGCCTCTTGCCGACGCGACGGTGGCGATCGCCGCGCGGGATCCGAGCACCCAGGGAGGCACGGGCCGGCTACCCGCCACCACGGACAGCAACGGGCGATTCTCGTTCTCGAGCCTCGACGAGGGAGCCTACACGCTGTCCACGAGCAGGCCCGATTTCGAGCTCGACCGGCGCGACGTGACGGCAAGCGAGCCGGCGGCCGGCGATCTCGTGATCGCGCTGAAGCGCGGGGCGGGGCTCGGTATCGGGGTGCGCGACGGGCTGTCGGGCGTGCCGCTACGCGGCGTGATGGTGCGCGTCCTCGGCGCGGGGGGCTCGCAGGTGCTCGGATCGACTTCGATCTCTCTTGACAGCGACGGGCAGGGAGAGATCCCCTCCCTGCCGCCGGGTGGCTATTCGGTCCTGGCCGCTGCTTCCGGATACGCACTCGTGCGCATCGACGGCGTCGCCGTGCCGTCGTCCGCCGTGATGCTCACGCTCACCCCAGGCGGCGACGTCGAGATCCACGCCGGTCCGGACACCGTCGCTTCGGGCACGCCCGCGTGCACGATCGCCACGGCGGCGGGCCAGCCCGCGCTGCTGTCGATCAGGAGTTCCGAGGGGGCCTTCACGATGTCCGCGCCGACCGTGGAGCTCCGCAACGTGCCGCCCGGGAGCTACGTGCTCTCGGTCCCCGCCGTCCCCGCGTCGGTGAAGTTCACCGTGAGCGAGGGTACGAAGACCGTCGTGGAGCTTCCCTGAGAGTGTCGAGGTGTTCTTCTCGGCAGCGACCCGGCGGTTGGACTTCCCGAGGGTGCCGGCGTCGATGAGGCGAAGGCGAACCACCCTCACTCGTCTCCCGCCGCCCGGCAGTCTCCGGAGCGAGGCTTTCTCGAGCCCCGCAGCGCGGGCCCATCACCATTTGTATAGGCGCCCCCGGGAGAGCACCGCATGAGGTAGAAGAAAGCTCGGCCCACGCCAGGCGCGTCTCCGTCATCGAAGACGTTCTCGACGGACGCGCACGCCACGGGGCGCGCGTTTCCGATGCCGTCCGCGCGCAGGGATTTCAGGTCTCCGCGGATGACATCGAGTACGCAGCAGTTTCCGGCTCCCGAGCATCCACCCTCGCTCTTCCACATCGTCAGGTGGCCGTCATCACACCGGAGACAAGTCGTGAATCGAGCATATTCCCACGTGTCGGCGAACCAGAGAACATGGGTTCCTCGACCCCCGAAGAGCACCACGCGCTTTCGCGCACTGTCGTAAGCCATCGCGTGCGATCCGCGGGCTGGCGGGATGGTGGCCGGCTTCTCCTCGATCCACGCGCTCCCGTCCCATTCCCACGTGTCGGCGACTAGGGCGGAGACTCCGCCGCCGAAGAGCACCGTGCGTCCGCGCGCGCTGTCGTAGGTCATCGCGTGCAACCAGCGGGCCGGCGGGCTCGCGGCGGGGGTCGTTTCGAGCCACGTATTCCCGTCCCACTCCCACGTGTCGGCGAGAGGGTCGGAGTTCCAGCCCCCAAATAGTACCACGCGTCCCCGCGCGCTGTCGTAGGCCATCGCGTGGTAGGAACGGGGCGGCGGGCTTGCGACCGCCCTCCTCTCCTCCCAGGTGCTCCCGTCCCACTCCCACGTGTCGGCGAGCATGGGATAACGATGACCACCGAAGAGCACGATTCGACCCCGCGCGCTGTCGTAGGCCATCGCGTGTCCGGACAGGGCCGGCGGGTTCGTGACCGGCCTCCTCTCCTCCCACGTTTTCCCGTCCCATTCCCACGTGTCGGCGAGAAAGCCGTTATGCCCAACGCCCCCGAAGAGCACCACGCGTCCTCGCGCGCTATCGTAGGCCATAGCGTGGTCGCGCCGGGCCGACGGGCTAATCGCAGGCGTCCGCTCGGCCCACACGTTCCCGTTCCACTCCCACGTGTCGGCGAGAGGGCCGGAGTTCCACCCTCCAAACAGCACCACGCGTTCTCGGGCACTGTCATAGACCATCGCGCAGCCGAACCGGGCAGGCAGGCCCGGCGATTCCGGGGCGGGAAGCCAGTCGGTCGCGTCGGATCCGCCGGCTGCAAGTTCCGAATCACCTTCGCGCGGGGCTACCGGGTCCACCTCAGAGCCATCCGGCGTTCGTGGAACCGGCGCGTTCTCCCGCTCAGTGGCCTCCTGTGAACAGGAGCGATCATCGAAGGCCAGGTCGCGGCTGTGGGAGAAGGCAGCCAACAATGCAAGTCCCACCAGGACCGATAGGCCCACCGGCCCTCTCACGCGGGAGATCCCGAATGCATCCACGCTCTTTGGTTACACGTCGGCGATGCGCCAGTCAAGCGAAAAGGCGTCGGCAGGTTGCCGTTCGTGGAGGAACGGGATAAGGCTTGTCCGGTGCTGGCGGCCACCGCCCGCCACCCCGGGAGCCCCCCCGTCGGGAATCCGATCGCGCGCCTCGGCGCCGGCGTCGACCGACCGTCGACCCTCCGGCTCTCCGCGCGCGCTCCATCCATCGGGTCGTTTGTTTTCAACAAATAGGCGGGCCGACCTCCATGGTACGGGCGTTGCTCTGCCCCACACCGGAGGTCCCATCGGTGAACACGAAGAATCCCGGGAACCCTGGCTCTCGTTTCGCGGGCTTCGAAGGAGTGCCTGTCGCGATCTCGGTGCGCGTGGGCCGGGCCCACTGCACGGTCGGACAACTGGCGTCGTCGCAACCGGGCGACGTGATCGTCCTCGACCGGCCCCTGGGCGCTCCGTTCGACCTGGTGGCCGGTGACGTCGAGCTGGGACAGGTCGAGCCCGTGGCGAGCGGCAAGGCGATCGCGCTCAAGCTCGTCGCGCTGCCGGAGGACGGGGATGACGCCGGCCGTTGAAGCGCTCGCCGCGGCCCCCGCCGCCGCTCCGTCCCTGCTCGGCGCCGCGCTCCGCATGGTCGGGGCGCTGGTCCTCCTCGGGGTCTCGGCCTGGGTCGTCCTGCGGTGGCAGCGAAACGTCCGAGGGGCGCGGCGGCAGATGGAGGTGCTCGACCGCGCCGTGCTCACCCGCGGGGCGAGCGTCGCGATCCTTCGCGTGGAAGGGCGCCGCCTCCTGCTCGGGGTGTCGGCCGACGGGGTGCGGCTCCTCGGCGACCTCGATTCCCCGTCGGACCTCCCATCGGGGACGAAGTTCAGGGCCACGCTCTCCGAAGCATCGGCGGCCGCGGCGACCGGGGCGGAGCCATGAGCGTCGCGCTGCTCGTGCCGGCCGCGTCCGTGCCGACGCTGTCCCTGAACCTGGGAGAGCTGGCCCAGCCCTCGGGAATCTCCACCGTGGTCAAGATCGCCCTGGTCATGACCGCGCTGGCGATCCTCCCGTCCGTGCTGATCCTGTTCACGTCGTTCGTCCGGCTGATCATCGTGTTCCACTTCCTGCGGCAGGCGCTCGGCACCCAGAGCGTGCCCCCGAACCAGGTCCTGGCCGGACTCGCGCTCCTGCTGACGTTCTTCGTCATGACGCCGGTCGGGCAGAAGGTCTACGACGACGCGGTCGCTCCGTACCAGGCGGGCCAGCTCGGCGGCGAGCAGGCCCTGAAGCTGGGGCTCGCCCCGATCAAGGACTGGATGCTCCGCAACACGCGGGAGAACGACCTTTTGCTGTTCGCCGGGCTCGCGAAGATCCCTCGCCCCGCGACGCGCGCGGACGTGCCGCTCAGGGTCGTGATGCCCGCGTTCCTGATCTCCGAGCTCAAGACCGGCTTCCAGATCGGCTTCCTCCTCTTCCTTCCGTTCCTGGTGATCGACCTCGTCGTCTCCTCGGTGCTGCTGTCGATGGGCATGATGATGCTGCCGCCGGTGATGATCTCGTTCCCCTTCAAGATCCTGCTCTTCGTCATGGTGGACGGCTGGCATCTCCTGGTCGGCTCCCTCGTCCAGAGCTTCCGGTGAACCCGTGAGCGAAACCTACGTCCTCGAGATCAGCCGCCAGGCGCTCCACGTCGCGCTGCTCGTCGCCGCCCCGATGCTGGCCGCGAGCCTCGTGGTGGGGATCCTGATCAGCCTGATCCAGGTGGCCACCTCCCTCCAGGACGCGACGCTGACTTTCGTCCCGAAGATCCTGTCGGTCGCCGCCGCGCTCCTCCTGGCGGGGAACTGGATCATCCACGTCCTGCTGGACTTCACGCGGCAGGTCTTCACGGCCCTGCCCGCGGTGCTGGGATGATCGAGGCGCTCGCCCGTCTGGACCTCGGCTCGGAGGTCTCGCGCTTCTTCCTGGTGCTGCTGCGCGCCGGCGGTCTCGTGGTGTTCTGCCCGATCCTCGGAGCCGACATCCTGCCCACGAGGATCCGCGTGGGGCTCGCGGCGTCGCTGGCGCTCGTGATGCTGCCGCTCGCGCCCTCCCTGTTCGCCCCGCCGTCGGACGTCGTGTCGTGGACGATCGTCGCGGTGCGCGAGATGGCGGTCGGGCTCGGCCTGGGGTTCGCGGCGCGGGCCCTCTTCGCGGGGATCGAGGGAGCGGCCGGCCTCGTCGCCGGCCACTCGGGGTTCGCCATCGCCTCCATGGTCGACCCGCTCACGGGCGACCAGGGGGCGGCGACCGTCCTCTTCCAGAACCTGATGGCGACCGCGCTGTTCCTCGCGGCCAACCTGCACCACGTGTTCCTCGCCGGGCTCAGGGACTCGTACCAGTGGCTTCCGCCCGCCCTGTCCCTTCCGAGCTTCGCGCACCTCGACCAGGCGGTGAGCCTGCTCGGCACGCGCCTGTTCACCGTGACGGTGGAGCTGGCCGCCCCGGCGCTCGTGGTCACCTTCGCGGTGGACCTGGTCCTCGTGCTGGTGGGGCGCGCGCTGCCCCAGATCCAGATCCTGACCGTCGGCTACCCGGCGAAGATGGCCGCAGGCATCGTGGCGCTCGCCCTCCTGGCCTCGGCCACCGGATCCGCCATCTCCTGGATCGGCCGGACATTCTCGTCCGACGGCGCGGCGCTCGTCGCCGCCCTCGCGGGCAGGTAGGCGCCGGCCATGCCGCTCGAGGACCGCTCGCAGAAGACCGAAAAACCGACGGCGCATCGCCTCCAGAAGGCGCGGGAGAAGGGACAGGTCGCGCGAAGCGCCGAGATCCCCGGCGTGCTGGTGCTCGCCGGGTTCCTGATCTTCTGCCGTGTCGCCGGGGCCGCCTGGCTCGACCGGATGGAAGCGCTCGTCGTGGGGTCGCTCGGCCGGCTCGTGGTGCCCGACCTCACCCCCTCGAGCCTGCTCGACATCTTCCGTGCGACCGCCTCGTCGGCGGGCAGCCTCCTCCTCCCGCCCCTCGGCGTGCTCGCCGCCGCCGGGATCGCGGGAAACGTGCTCCAGGGGCCTCCGCCCCTCACCCTGGAGCCGCTCAAGCCGAAATTCGGCCGGCTCGATCCGGTGAAGAACCTCGGACGGGTCTTCTCGATGCGGCAGTGGGTCGAGGTGGCGAAGGTCCTGGTGAAGACCGCCCTCTACGGCGCGGTGGCGTTCACCGCCGCGCGCGACGCGATCCTGTCGTCTCCGGAGGGCGCGCCGGGGGCCGAGGGAACGCTGCGCGTGCTGCTCCGGCTGGGAGGCACCGTCGTGTTCCGCGTGACGATCCTCGCCGCCGGCCTCGCGGTGCTGGACTGGCTGTTCCGCCGATACGACCACGTCCACTCGCTGATGATGAGCAAGAAGGAGATTCGGGACGAGTACAAGGAAATGGAGGGCGACCCGCTGATCCGCTCCCGGATGAGGTCGAAGCAACTGGCGCTCGCGCGCTCCCGGATGATGAGCGACGTGCCCAAGGCCACCGTGGTCGTCACGAACCCGACCCATTTCGCCGTCGCCCTTCGATACGAGCCCGGCGAGACCGAGGTGCCGAAGCTGCTGGCGAAGGGGCGCGCCAAGCTTGCGGAGCGCATCCGCGAGATCGCCGCCGCCCACGGCATTCCCATCGTCAGCGATCCGCCCCTGGCCCGTGCGATCTACAAGTCCGTCCCGCTGGGTGCTGAGATCCCCGTCGCCCTCTACCGCGCGGTGGCCGAGGTGCTCGCCCTGATCCTCCACCGCAAGGGCCGGAAGCGTAGCGGCGCGTCGGCGTCGGACGAGGCCCGGCGTTGAGCGCGCGGGGTGCCGAGGGCTCGGTCCTCGCGGGGACGCAGTTCATCCTGCCGGCGGCGATCGTCTGCCTGGTCGGCATCATGGTCGTGCCGCTGCCGCCGCTCCTGCTCGACCTGCTCATCAGCATGGACGTCGCGCTGAGCATGGTCGTGCTCCTCACCTCGGTCTACGTGAAGAGCCCGGTGAACTTCTCGGTGTTCCCGTCGGTGCTGCTCCTCCTCACCGTGTTCCGCCTCGGCCTCAACATCGCCTCGACCCGCCGAATCCTCCTGCACGGCTCGGAGGGAACGGTCGCCGCGGGGCACGTGATCCAGGCGTTCGGGCAGTTCGTGGTGGGCGGCAACCTCGTGGTCGGCCTCGTGGTGTTCCTGGTGATCCTCGCGGTGCAGTTCGTGGTGATCAACCACGGCGCCACGCGCATCAGCGAGGTCGCCGCGCGGTTCACCCTGGACGCGATGCCCGGCAAGCAGATGTCCGTCGACGCCGACCTCAACGCCGGCCTGATCGACGAGCACGAGGCGCGGGCGCGCCGCAAGTCGCTGGCGGACGAGGCGTCGTTCTACGGCTCCATGGACGGCGCCGTGCGGTTCACCCAGCGCGACGCGGTGGCCGCGCTGATCATCGTGGCGATCAACCTCATCGCCGGCCTCGCCATCGGGATCCTCCAGGCGGGCATGTCGGCGGTCGAGGCGCTCAAGACCTACTCCGTGCTGACCGTGGGGGACGGCCTGGTCACCGCGATCCCGGCGCTGCTCGTGTCGGTCGCCGGCGGCCTCGTGACCACCCGCGCGGACACGGGACGGGAGCTGAGCGCGGAGGTCGCCGGGCAGGTCCTCTCGAATCCCAAGCCCCTCGCGGTCGCCGCGGGGGCGCTCGCCGTGATGGCGATCATCCCGGGTCTGCCGACGGTGGCGTTCCTGACGATGGCGGCGCTCCTGGGGGCGCTGTCCTCGGCGCTGCGCCGGCAGGAAAAGGCGGCCTCCGCCGCCCAGGCCGCGGGCGAGGTCGCCGCCTTGCCTCCGCCGGAGGAGCCGGTCGAGCCGCTCCTGGCCGTGGACCCGCTCACCATCGAGGTCGGCTACGACCTGGTCGATCTCGCCGGGTCCGACGGCCCGGGCGGATTGCTCGATCGGATCCGCGGGATCCGCAGACAGATCGCCCTCGATCTCGGCCTCGTGGTGCCGCCGGTCCGCGTCCGCGACAACCTGCGACTCGGACCCGACGAATACCAGATCCTGCTGCGCAGCGCGGAGGTGGGCCGCGGCCGGCTCCCGCGGGGACGCGTGCTGGCCATCGATCCCGGCGACGTGCTCGAGACCGTGGACGGCGAGAAGACGATCGATCCGGCGTTCGGCATCGAGGCGATCTGGATCCGCGAGGCGCTCGCCGACCGTGCGCGGGCGTCGGGCTACACCGTCGTGGACCGCACGTCGGTGGTCGCGACCCACTTGGCGGAGACGATCCGGCGTCACGGGCCCGAGCTCCTCGGGCGGCAGGAGACGCACAAGCTGCTGGACACGCTGGGGAAGACCGCGCCCAAGCTCGTGGAGGAGCTGATTCCCGAACGGTTCTCGCTGGGCCAGGTCCAGAAGGTCCTCCAGGCCCTCCTGCGCGAGCGCGTCTCGATCCGCGACCTCCAGTCGATCGCGGAGGCGATGGCGGACTGCGCCGGCCAGAACCTGGACCTGCAGCTCGTGGTGGCCCAGGTCCGGCAGGCGCTCTCGCGGTCCCTCGTCCGGCCTCTGGTGGAACAGGGAGCGATCAAGGTCGTGACGCTGTCCGCCGAGGTGGAGCGGGACGTCCGCGAGCTGCTCGCTCCGGGACCCGAGGGGCGCCCGGTGCCGCCGGACCCGCGCGCGACGCAATCGCTGATCCACCGGGTGGCGAACGCGATCCGCGAGGTGCCCTCGGGCTCGCAGCCCGCGGTGCTCTGCGCCTCGACGGAAGTGCGCGCGGTGCTTCGGCGCATGACCGAGGGAGCGCTTCCGACCGTTCCGTTCCTGTCCATCCTCGAGATCCCCGACGGCGTGCGCGTGCAGGCGGTCGGGCAGGTTCGCTAGCGGGACGAAGACATGCTGCTCAAGACCTTCAAGGCTCCCGATCTCGCGACCGCGCTGGCCCAGGCCCGCGCCGAGCTGGGGCCGGACGCGCTGGTGCTGGCGACCCACGACGTCCCCGGGCGTCTCGGCCTCTCTGCGATCGAGGTGACCGTGGGGGCCTCGCGGCCCCCCGCAGGCGGCGCCGTGCCCGCCGACGAAGGATGGGTCCGCCACCTGGCCAGCGAGGTCGAGGGGCTGAGATCGAAGCTCGACCGACTCGCGCCGGCGACGAACGAAGAACTCCCGAGGGGCGCCTCCGGCCACCGCGCGGAGTCCTCCCGCTCGGCGGGCGTCACTCCCGTCCAAAGCCCGGCGCTCGGCGCCGCGGTGGCGGCCCTCGTGGCGTCCGGGCTGTCGGTCGACCTGGCGGAACGCTTCGCCCGGATCGCTTCGCGGGACCTTCCCCCGCGGAGCGACGCGAAGCAGCTGGCCGCCGCCGCCGAGAAGGGCATCGAAGCCCTGGTCCCGCTCGCTCCGCTCCCGACCGCCGCGCGATGCCTCTTCGTCGTGGGCCCGCCGGGATCGGGCAAGACGACGACCGTGGCGAAGCTCGTCGCGCGCCTCGCCGTGCCCGGGCAGCGGCCCGTGTTCTTCGGCGAGGCCGACGTGGATCGCGTGGGCGCCATCGAGCAGGCGGAGATCCTCTCGCGGCACATCGGCGCCCTGCTGGCCCGGGTCGACGAGCCCGAGGACCTCGTGTGCGCGCTTGAGGACGCCGGGGACGCGGGCGCCGTCATCGTGGACACGCCCGGCATCGGGCAGCGCGACGAGGAGCGGCTCCGGTTCGTCGGCGAATTGCGCCAGGCCGTCCCCGACGCGGCCGTCGCGCTGCTCCTCCCCGCCGGGCTCCACCGCGGCGAGGCGCAGCGGGTCCTCGATCGCTTCGCGCCGCTCGGGCCCACGTGCGCCGCCTTCTCGAGGGTCGACGACGGCGAGGGGCTGGGCGAGCTCGTGACGGCCCTCGCCGGCCGCGAGCTCCCGCTCTCCTTCGTCACCAACGGCCATCGGATCCCCGACGATCTCGAGCGCGTCTCCGCGAGGAGCCTCGCCGTGATGCTGCTCCGCGCGGGACGCACGCCCGCCGCGCGCCGGGAGGGCAGGCCATGATCGCGAACGCCTCGGCAGGTGCCGCCCTCCGCCGCCCTCTCGCCGTGGCCATCACCGGGAGCAAGGGGGGCGTCGGCAAGAGCAATCTCGCGATCAACCTCGCGGTCGCGCTGAAGCGGTGCGGCCGCCGCGTCCTCCTGGTGGACGGGGACCTGGGGCTCGCCAACGTGGACGTGCTCCTGGGACTCGTCCCGTCGCGCACCGTGGAGCACCTGCTCTCCGGGGCGGCCAGGCTCGAGGAGCTGCTCCTCACCGGTCCGGAGGGGATCCGCATCCTGCCAGCGGCGTCGGGCGTTCCCGAGCTCACCCGGCTCGCATCGCCCGCCAGGGCTCGCCTCGTCGAAGCGCTGGCCCGGGCCTCGGAATTCTCCGACGACGTGCTGGTGGACACCGGGGCCGGGCTCGGGGAAGCGACGCTCTCGCTGCAGCTGGCCGCGTCGCGCGTCGTCGTGGTGACCACCTCGGAGCCCACGTCGCTGGTGGACGCCTACGCCACGCTCAAGGTCCTGTGGTGCGCGGACCCTGAGAAGCCCGTCGACTTCGTGGTCAACGGGGTCCAGGACCAGGAAGAGGCGGAGGGGGCCTACCGGCAGATCGCGAAGGCCGCGCTGCACTTCCTCGGCCGCGAGCCCGGGTGGCTCGGTCCCGTGTTCCACGACCCGCGGGTGGCCAAGGCGGTGCGCCAGCAACGGGCGCTCCTCGATCTCTACCCCACGAGCCGCGCGGCTCGCTGCTACGAGCGGATCGCCCTCGCGCTCGCCTCGAGGGTCGACATGGCACAGGGGGGCGACGACTACTGGCAGCGCCTGCTCCACGGCGCCGCGTCGGAGCTCCCGCAATGAAGGGGCTCATGGAGCCCCGGCCGTGGTCCGATGCGGTGCGTACGGGCGAGTCCGCCGGGCGGCGTGTCTTTCTCGAATCGCACATGGACGTGGTGCGGTACATGGCGCTCAGGATCGCGGGGCGCCTGCCGGCCAGCGTCGAGATCGACGACCTGGTGCACGACGGCATCGTCGGACTGCTCGACGCGGCCGCCAAGTTCGACCCGTCCCGCGGCGTGCGGTTCCGGACCTACGCCGAGGCGAGGGTGCGCGGGGCGATCCTCGACGGGTTGCGACATCGCGACTGGAGGCCGAGGTCGGTTCGCCGCGGCCAGCGCGAGCTGGACGAGGCGGTCGGGCGGCTCACGACGGTCAACGGACGGGCGGCGAGCGAGGAGGAGATCGCGGACGCCATGGGGCTCGACCTCGAGACCTACCGCAGCCTGCTCCAGGACGTGAGCGCCGGGCCCCTTCTGTCCCTCGAGGACATGCCCCCGGGCTTCGACCCGGGCTCGAGCGGGGAAGGACCGCTCCCCGGCCACGCCCTCGAGCGGCGCGACCTGCTCTCGGCTCTGGCCGAGGAGCTCGAGCGGCTCCCGGAGCGGGAGCGGCGGGTGATGGAGCTGTACTACCACGAAGAGCTGAACATGAAGGAGGTGGGCGCGGTGCTCGGCGTCACCGAGTCGAGGGTGTGCCAGCTCCACGCCCAGGCCGCGTCGCGGCTCCGCGTCGCCCTCGAGGCACGGCTGCACTTCGCGCCGGTTGCCGAGGCCGTTCCGGCCATCGCCGGTCGTAGCAGGAGAACGCCATGAGCGAGGGACCGCTGTTGCGCCCCGAGGAGGTCGCCGGGGTGCTGTCCGGCATGGAAGTCGAGCGGGTCGAGGCGGTCTCCGCGGAAACGGGGCGAGGGCCGGTCCCTTACTCGTTGCGCGAGCCCATCGCCATCCCGCCGGGGACCGAGGCCGCGGCGAAGAAGCGGATCGAGTCGCTGGTGTCGGCGCTCCAGGATTCGCTGCGCCGCGAGCTGGGCGACGATCTGGCGCTCGAGGTGGACGCGCTCCAGCAGCTGGGAGTCTCGGCGGCCCTGTCCACCGTGCCTCCTCCCGCGTGGGTCCCCTCCTTCTCGCGGGCGGATGGTGGAGGCATCGCCCTCGTCCTCGCCCCGGGAACGGGCCTCGCCCTGGTGGAACGGGCGCTCGGTGGGCCCGGAGTGCCTTCCGAGAGCGGCCGAGAGCCGACCGGTGTCGAGCTTCGCGTGGTGGCGCGCCTCGCCGCAGCCGCCGCTGGACCGCTGGGTACGGCGTGTGGAACCCCGCTGAGCGCGGGAGACATCGGGGTCGGCAGCGTTCCGGCGGCCATCGCCGCGCCCGGCGAGACCGTGGGGGTCGGACTGCTGAGGGTGCGGCTCGGCGACGCGGAGCGGAGCGCGCTGTTGCTGGTGCCGGCGAGCCTGCTCCTGCCGTCGAGGACGGCGCAGGAGGCCGCGGGAAAGGTGCGGATCGGGTGCCTGGCCCCCGCTCTCGAACGGGTGCGGGTCGAGGCGCGACCGGTCTTGAGGGCCGGCCGGATCAGCTTCGGGGACCTCCTCGAGCTGGCGCAGGGCGCCGTGCTCCGTCTCGATGTTCCCGAAGGAGCCGCGCTCGATCTGCGGATCGGTGGGCAGGCGCTCTTCAGGGGGCGGATCGTTCGAACGAAGGACGGGTGCACGTTCGGTGTCGAGTGGCGACGAACGCGGCGGGAGCCCGCCGCGAGGAGGGTGGATTCATGAGCGACACGACGCCCGGCGGCGCTTTCCTCGAGCTGGAGTTTCCGGTCGAGGTCTGGCTCGCAGCGGAGACCGTCCCCCTCGAGCGGCTCCTCGATCTGGAGCCGGGCGGCCTTCTGCCGCTTTCGAAGGACCCGGATGGGCCGGTGGATCTCGTGGTGAATCGCGAGGTGGTCGCGTCCGGGGAACTGGTGATCGTGGACGGGAAGTTCGGGTTCCGCGTGACGACGACCGCGCTCCAGCGTCTCGCCCGGATCGAGCCCGATCCCGGTGGCAAGGTGCATCCATGAACGCATCGCTCGTCCCGTACATCGCGGCGATGGCCGCGCTGAACCTTCTCGCGCTGGCCGCTCTGGTCTGGGTCGGCCGCGACCGCCGAAGGGCGTCGTCGTCGCCGCGGCAAACCGTCGCGGCGGAGCCGCTCCTCGCGAGCGCCTCGGATCTCGAAGGGGATCCGCTCGAGTCCCTCGTGCGGGAGGTCGAAAAAGCGGAAACCTCGGCGAGGGGCGAGGCGAGGCTGGCCGAGGACATGGCGCGATGGCGCCGTCGTGCCGCGGGAGGCGACGCCTTGCCGCAGGCGGCGGTTTCCGGCCGCGTCGCGGCGGCCGAGCGTCGCGCGGGGCGAGTGGCGTGAGAGGGCGGGCCCGATTCTTCGCGGACTTTCGCGGCGTGGCACGTCTCTTGATTGATCGGGAAGAGGAGCTTCCGCGGCGACGCGGGGCGAGGAGGATCGCGGGATGAACAGCCAGCTCTACACCGCCGCGTCCGGTCTCCTGGCCGAGGAGCGGCGGCTCGAACTGATCTCGAACAACCTGGCGAACCTCTCGACCCCGGGGTATCGGGCCCAGCGGGCGTTTTCGACGGTGTACCAGAAGTTCGGCGCCGACGCCGGGGAGGGTGTCCGGGCGGCCAACGCCGGGGTCGCGCTGGCCGGGACCTACGAGGTGCCGGGGCCGGGACCGATGCGCGAGACCGGGCGCTCCCTCGACCTCGCGCTCGAGCCCGACCAGCTCCTCGTGGTGCGGACCGGCGCCGCGAAGAGATACACACGAGACGGCGCGCTCGAGATCACTTCCGCGGGCGCGCTGACCGACGCCGCGGGTCATCCCGTCGCCGGCTCCGACGGAAACCCGATCACGGGCCTGACCCCCGGCACGTCCGTGACCGTCGACGGGCGCCTCGTGGACGGTGAGACCGAGCTGGGACGCCTCCTGGTGGTGCGTGACGCGAAGCACGTGCTCCGGCAGGAGGGAAGCAACCTGCTCACCGCGGAGGGCGACGACGCCTCCCTCGAGACCGTGGCCGATCCTTCGGTGCGCCCCGGCTGGCTCGAGGGCTCCGGCACGAACGCCCTCGGAGAGCTGATCGAGCTGATCCAGTCCCAGCGCGCGTTCGAGACCTACCAGAAGCTGGTCGCGACGACGATGAACGAGGTGAACCAGAAGGCCGTCAACGACATCACCGGCTAGCGGTTCGTCGGGCGGCAGGGAGGACGACCATGCAGAGAGCCCTGTGGAGCGCCGCGTCGGGCATGGAGGCGCAGCAGCTCCAGATCGACACCATCGCGAACAACCTGGCCAACGTGAACACCAACGGGTTCAAGCGCAGCCGGGCGGAGTTTCAGGACCTGCTCTACCAGACGATCACCGCTCCGGGCGCTCCGTCGTCCTCGACCACGAAGAACCCCGCGGGGATCCAGCTCGGGCTCGGGACGAAGCCGGCCTCGGTCAAGAAGCTGTTCAGCCAGGGGGATTTCAAGAAGACCGACAACCCCTTGGACATCGTGATCCAGGGGCAGGGGTTCTTCAAGGTGCTGATGCCCGACGGAACCCTGGCGTACACGCGCGACGGCGCGTTCACCGCCAACCGGGACGGGCAGCTCGTCACCTCGCAGGGGTACCAGCTCGACCCGCCGATCACCCTGCCGCCGGACACGCTGTCCATCACGATCGGGGCGGACGGCACCGTGAGCGTCACGCAGCCCGGCCAGGCGACCGCCACCGAGATCGGCCAGGTCGAGCTGGCCACCTTCGTGAACCCGACCGGGCTCCAGAGCCTCGGCGGCAACCTCTTCCAGCCCACCGCGGCCTCCGGCGATGCGGTCGACGGGATGCCGGGGCTCGAGGGCCTGGGCACGGTCGCCCAGGGGTTCCTGGAGGTGTCGAACGTGAGCATCGTGAACGAGATGGTGGACATGATCGCGGCGCAGCGCGCCTACGAGCTGAATTCCAAGGCGATTCGCGCTTCCGACGAGATGATGCAGCAGGTCAACGCCCTGGTGCGCTGAGGAGCTCTCCCATGCCGCGTTCCGCGTGGGTCCTGTCGGCCTTGTTGGTCGCCGGCGTCGGCGCGCCCGCTGCGCGCGGGGAGCCGGGTCCCGGAACCGCCGAGACGATCGCGGGAGCGTCGGTCGCCGCGGAGATCGAGAAGGCCGCCGCGGAGGCCGTGCGGGCCCGGGTCCGGCCGCCCGACCGGATCGAGGTCGTCCTCAGCCGTTCGGACGGCGGGTCGTTCCCCGCCTCGGAGCCCTTGAGGCTCGAAATCCTCGACGTCGTCGGGCCGAACACTTCGGGATCGGCCCGGGTCCGCCTTCGCGTCCTGGCGGGGGACCGCCCCGTGGGGGAGGCGCGGGCGACGGTCCGCTGCGAGGTCCGTGGGCCGGCGCTGGTGGCGCGTCGCACGCTGGCTCGCGGCGCACCGATTCCGGCGGATGCGGTCGAGGTGGCCGATTGCAACTTGACGCGCATGACCGAGCCGCCGCTGCGCGAGCCGGGCCAGGTCCGAGGCCTCGCGCCCGTGAGGACGCTCGGGACGGGGCAGGTCCTCGCCGCATCCCTCGTCGGCGGGGCGCCGGTGGTGCACCGCGGCCAGCCGGTGAGCCTCAAGATCGAGACGGAGCGGATGTCCGTCATCGCCTCGGGCACCGCGCGGCGCGACGGCGCCGTGGGGGAGACGGTCACCGCCGAGAACGCCGCCACCGGCGCCGTGGTCACGGGCTCCGTGCAGCCCGACGGCTCGATCCTGGTGGTTCGAGGGAACCCCTCGAGGGGGAAGCGATCATGAGATGCTCTTCCGTGCTCGCGGCCGCGCTGCTGCTTCTGACCGGCTGCTCGGCCCTCCACAGGGGCCCGGCGCCCAGCCTGGAAGCGGACGTTCAACGTCTCGAATCCGATCTCGAGGTGCTGCCGCCGTTTCCGGTGCCCGCTCCCTCCACCGGCTCCCTCTGGACCGACAGCGGGCCGGGGGCCGCGCTGGTGCGCGACACACGAGCGTTTCGTGCGAACGACCTCCTGACGATCTCCGTGAAGGAGTCCTCCCTCGGCAGCAACCAGGCGGCGACCGACCTGAACCGGAAGGCGCAGGCCGATTTCGGCGCTCCGGTAGCGTTCGGCCTCGAGAACCCGAGCGCCGCCGCGGGAAAGTTCAACCTGGCGAGCGTGCTCAGCACCAACACCGACTCGAAGTTCGCGGGCGACGGGAAGACCAGCCGCAGCAGCCAGCTCGAGGGGTACATCACCACCCGGGTGATGCGGGTCCTCCCCAACGGCGATCTCGTCGTAGCGGGGCAGAAGAACGTCATGGTGAATCGCGACCGCCAGATCCTGACCCTGGTCGGCTCCGTCCGACCTGTGGACGTGCAGGCGAACAACCAGGTCGACTCCTCCGCGGTGGGCGAGCTGACCGTGAGGCTGTGGGGACGCGGAGAAGTGGACGATACCGTCCGCCAGGGCTGGTTCATGCGGATCATGAACAAGCTCTGGCCGTTCTGACGAAGAGGAGCGCCCATGCGTGGATGGTTCCCGCTCGCCGCGGCCGTGCTCCTGATCGCGGCCCCGCTCGGCGCCTCCCCCGAGGTGCGGGTCAAGGACCTCGTGACCGTGGAGGGAGTCCGCTCGAACCCGCTGATCGGCTACGGGCTCGTGGTCGGGCTCCAGGGGACCGGCGACGGCACCCAGGCCGCGTTCACGATCCAGAGCCTCGCCAACATGCTGCGGAGGAGCGGGGTCTCGGTCCCGCAGGCCGCGGTCCGCGTTCGCAACGTGGCTGCCGTGATGATCACCGCCGCGCTTCCGCCGTTCGCCCGATCGGGCCAGGTCCTCGACATCCAGGTGTCGTCCATCGGCGACGCGAAGAGCCTGCAGGGCGGCACTCTTCTCATGACCCCGCTCACGGGGCCCGACGGCGCGACGTACGCGGTGGCGCAGGGAGCGGTCTCCATCGGGGGCGCCTTCCTCGGCGGTGGCGGCGGCAACACGACCCAAAAGAACCACCCCACGGCGGGGCGGATCCCCGGGGGCGCGACGGTCGAGCGGGCGGTGCCGGTGGATCTCGCCGCGGCGACCTCTTTCCGCCTGCTCCTCGACGAGCCGGACTTCGCCACCGCGTCCCGTGTGGCCGAAGCGATCAATGCCGCGTTCGGCCAGCCGCTGGCCCGCGCGGAGGATCCGGTGGCCGTGCGCGTCAATCCGCCCGCGGACCTCGCCTCGGACCCGGTCGGCCTGCTGGCGAAGGTGGAAGCCGTCGAGGTGCGTCCCGACGCCGCGGCCCGCGTCGTGATCAACGAGAAGACGGGCACGGTGGTGATGGGGAGCGACGTGAGGGTGTCCAAGGTCGCGCTGGCCCACGGAAACCTGACCGTCGAGGTTCGCACGCACCTCGAGGCGTCGCAGCCGGCTCCGTTCGCCCCGAAGGGCGAGACCCTGGTGCTGCCGCAGAAGGAGGTGACGGTGGAGGAAGGACCGAGCCGCGTGATCACCCTCGAGGACGGCGTGAGCGTGGGCGAGATCGTACAGGCCCTGAACACGCTCGGGGTCTCCGCCCGCGACATGATCGCGATCTTCCAGGCCATGCACGCCGCCGGAGCGCTCCACGCGGAGCTGGTGATCCTGTGACGAAGGCTTCTCCCGTCTCGCTCGACCCGGCGGCCGTCAAGGCCGCCGGCGAGCGCGTCCGCCTCCGGCAAGCGGCGGAAGCGTTCGAAGCGCTGATGGTGAAGACGCTCCTCAAGAGCATGTCCAAGGCGCAGCTCGAGAACGGGTTCTTCGGCGATGGACCGGGCGCCTCCACCTACCAGGAGATCTTCGAGGAGCAGTTCGCGGAGCGCATCGCTGAGGGGTCTCCCTTCGGCATCGCTCGCATGCTCGAGGAACAGCTCGCCGAGCGCGTCGATCCCGCTCGAGAAGTGAGCGAGGCCCTCAACAAGGCCGCCGAGGCGCAGGCGAGGGAAGCCTACGGGGCTGCCGCGGAGGCGGGGGGCGGCCGGCTTCCATCCGCTCCGCCACGGCCGAAGGCTCCGTCCCCGGCCCCGAGTGCCCCCGTGCAGCCGAGCCACGATCGCTCGGGGAAGATGGACATTCGCCATACTTTTCCATCAGTGTCGAGTTCGTTTGGTTGGAGGCGGGATCCCTTCGACGGCTCGCCGCGATGGCACGAGGGCGTTGACCTCCCCGCACCGGTGGGCACTCCAGTCCTCGCCGTCGCGCCGGGGGAGGTCGTTTCGGTGACCCGCGGCGGAGGTTACGGTCTAGAGGTGGTCGTGCGGCACGACTTGGGCTGGACGACGCGCTACGCCCACCTTTCGGGGGCCGAGGTCCGGGAGGGCCAGAAAGTAGGTCGGGGAACGCTTCTGGGGGAGGTCGGCAGCACCGGACGCTCGACCGGCCCTCATCTGCATTTCGAGGCCGCCCGGGAGGGGCAGAAGGTGGACCCCGCCGTGGCGGCCCCGGGCTCTCTTCGCGCTCAAGTCCTGCGGGGGCAGGCCGATGAGAATTGAGGAAGCCGAAGAGAGCACGCGCTCGCGCTGGGGCGGGCGACGTGGCGCAGGACGACGATGAAGATCAACGGAGCGGACGGTTCGGGGGGAGCGCGGAGGCTGGAACGGCCCGTGGACTCGCACCGCGTCCGCAAACCGGAGGCGTCCAGGGCCGGGAACCAAGACCGGGTCGAGCTGTCCGCGGAGGCACGGCAAGTGGCCGCCCTCGCGGAGGCCTCGGGCGGTCTTCCCGCGGTTCGCCAGGACAAGGTCGACACGCTGCGCAGGGCTCTCGATGCGGGAACGTACCAAGTGGACCCGCGCCGGCTCGCCCGCGCCATCCTGGAGTTCGAGGATGGAATTCCCGACAAATCCTGACGACGCCGCGACGACGCGGGCGCGCCTCATCTCGGGGCTCGAAGAGCGCCTCCTCGAGGCCGACCGGCTGACGGAATCGGTCCGCGGCGCGCTGCTCCGCGGCGATGCGGAATCGATCGAGACCAGCCGGGCCCGGCTGGAAGCGCTTGCCGCGGAATTCAAGGTGCTCGTCGAGGAGCTGAGGCGGCACCAAGCGGCGGCCGACGGCGCTCCGGAGGACCCGCGCCTCACGGCGGCGCGCGGCGCGCTGAGGGCGACGGTGGCGCGTCTCGCTCGCTCGTCGGCGATATCGTGCGGGGTGCTCGAGAGGATGGTCACGCTGAGGCGGTGCCTCCTGTCCCTCGCTTCCGCCGCAGCGGGGGAGAGCTACCTCCCGACGGGCCGCGCAAAGGAATTCGCGCCGCAGGGCATGCGGCTGAGGCAACGCGCATGAACCTCTTCAGCTACTTCGACATCGGCCGGCGCCTGATGAACGCGTCCCGCCTCGGTCTGCAGGTCGCGGGGGACAACATCGCGAACGCATCGACCCCCGGCTACGCGAGGCGGCGGCTCGAGCTCAGCCCCGGCATGCCGGTGGAGGTTCCGGGAGGATGGCTCGACCAGGGCGTCGACGTCGCCCGGATCAGCCGGATGCAGGACCAGTTCGTGGCGTTCAGCCTGGAGCGAGAGCAGGGGGGGCTCGGGGAGTCCGACGAGCAGCTGCGCGGCCTCCAGGACATCCAATCGGTCTTCGGGACGCTGGACGGCGATGGGGTCGCATCGGCCCTGTCGGCCTTCTCGAGCGAATTCACCCAGCTCGCGGCCCAGCCCGAGGACGCGGGGGCCCGGCGCGGCGCGGTCTCGGCGGCCGACATGCTGGCCCGGTCGATCGGCGACGCGTACGGCAGGCTCGAGGCCCAGCGCCGTCAGGAGGACACGGCGACCGACGAGATGGTGAAGCAGGTCAACACGCTCGCTTCGGAGCTCGCCTCGCTGAATCGGCAGATCGTCGAGGACGAGGGCGGGGGGAGCGTCGCGTCGACGCCTCGCGACCAGCGGACGCTGGTCCTGCAGAAGCTCTCCGAGCTGACGGGGGGCGTCTCCGTCACGGGGACGGACGGCCGGGTGAGCTTCGAGCTGCCGGCCGGGGTGACCCTGGTGACGGGCGACAACGCGCTCCCGCTCGAGACCACGCGGCGCGCCGACGGGATGCTGGCCGTGGCCGCGGGCGGCGATGGCAGCGACGTCACGTCGCGGCTCCGCGGCGGGAGGCTCGGCGCCCTCCTGAGCCTCCGCGACGATTCGATCACGAGAAGCGAAGGCATGTTGAACGACCTCGCCACCGACTTGACGCAGCGAGCCAACGCGCTCACGTCGGGGGCCAGGGACGGGAGCGGAAACCCCGGCGGGCCGCTGTTCGTTCCGAATCCACCGGCCGCGGCGGGAGCCGCGGGGTTCATCGCGGTGAACCCGAACCTCCTGCAGAATCCCTCGCTGCTCGCGGTGTCCGCGTCGGGTGCTCCCGGAGACGGCTCCGTGGCGGCATCGATCGCCGGGCTTCCCGACCAGGCCTCGGCGACGCTCGGGGGGAAGAGCCCGGCGGAATTCCTGGCCGACTCCCTCACGCGCCTCGGCGACGACATCAGCCAGACGGACGTCTCGCACGGCGTGTCCCAGAGCCTCGTGGACGGTCTCACCCAGCAGCAGGACAGCGTATCGGGGGTGTCGCTCGACGAGGAGGCGACGAACCTGATACAGAACCAGCGCTCGTTCGAAGCGGCGGCGAAGTTCATCGAGATCATCGACTTGGTGACCCAGACCGCCCTCAGCCTCGTGCAGCCGTAGGAGGCGTGCCATGCGGGTCGGCGACCAGAGCTTCTACCAGCGTTTTCTCATCGGGCTCGAGGCCGCGCGCGAGTCGACGTCGCACTCCCTCGACCAGATGTCCGACGGCAAGCGGGTGCGCAACGCCTCGGACGATCCCGCCGGCGCCCATACTTCCCTCCTCCTTCGGGGGCGCGTGGTGCAGATCCAGGGGTTCGACCGCTCGGCTCAGGCCGCGCGGACCGACCTCACGGCGGTCGACTCCGCCCTCGGCGAGGTCGTCTCGGTCCTCTCGTCGGCCCGGGCCGAGGCGATGGCCGGGGCGTCGGGGGTGAGCCAGGGGGGGAACGACGCCCGAGCGACGAAGATCGACGGCCTACGAGCGGAGCTGCTGTCCCTGGCCAACACCAACCAGGGCGGGAGGTACCTGTTCGCGGGCACCTCGACCCTCACCCTGCCTTTCGCCCAGGACGGGACCTACTCCGGAGACGACGCCGAGGTCCAGGCCCCCCTCGACACGAACGAGCAGGTCGGCGCGACGGTCGCCGGCCGCCAGCTGTTCCTCGCCGGCGGCGACATGTTCGCCCACCTCGCCGATCTCGCCCAGGCCCTGCGCGACGGGCGCACCCAGGACGCCGCGGCGTCCGTCGCGACCCTCCGCGACGACATCAGCCGCGTCACGAGCGTGGAAGGGGAGGTCGGGATGCGGCTCGAGCGGATCGACTCCGTGATCAGCCGCCACGGGGACGAGTCCACCCGCCTCCTCGAGCGCATCGGCGAGATCGAGGACGCGGACCTGGCCACGGTCGCGGTGAGCCTGCAGGCGGCCGATACCAACCGGTCGGCGCTGTCCGCCGCCGCCGGGCGCGTGCTCGGGGTGTCCCTCTTCGACTACCTGGGGTGACGACGATGAGCGAGTCCACGGTCTTCGGCACCGCCGACGCCACGATCTGCTTCGAGGAGGGGATCATCGGCGTCCCCCGCGCCCGCCGCTTCGAGCTCCTCGAGAGGAACGGGTCGACGGTGAGGATCCTGCGCTGCCTCGACATCGAGGGGTTCGCGCTCCCCGTCACCGACCCGCGTCTCGCGGACGAGAACTACCGGCCGGAGCTGGGCGGGCGGGTGCAGGAGGCGCTGGACCTCTCGACCGGCGATCCGGTTCTGCTGCTGGCGGTGACGACCCTCGAGCCCGGAGGCCCCGTGGCGAACCTCCGCGCCCCGCTGGTGGTCAACGTGCGACGACAGCGTGCGATGCAGGTGATCCTGGACGACAAGTCCTATCCGCTGCGCGCTCCCGTTGGCAGGAGCGCGTAACTTCTCGGATCCCCGCCGCGGAGCGGCGGGAAGAGGGATCCCGGAGCGGGGTCCCGGGGACAGGAGGTCCCGATGCTCGTTCTCACCCGGAAGATCGGAGCGAGTGTCGTCCTCGGCAACACGATCCGCATCACCGTGCTCGAGCTGTCGCACGGCGTCGTCCGATTGGGATTCGAGGCCCCGCCCGACGTGTCGATCTACCGCGATGAGATCCACCGGGAGATCGCGCGGAGCAATCAGGCGGCGATGGAGAACGCGACCTCGGAAGGGAATCGGTAGCGCGCTCCTCTCCGGCGCTCAAGTCCCCCTCGATCCTGCCGATGCTTGAGGTCGGGAGGTGGCGCGTGGACATCCGGGTGGGAAGCACGCCCCCGGTCGGCTCGCCGGCGGCCAAGGTGGCCGTGGCCGCGGGCTCGATCGAGGCGCGGGTGCTCGGCGTGAGGGCCCCACGCCGGCGGGGCGGGGATCGACCCGGCTCCCAGCCCGAGCGACGCCACGGGGAGACGGCTCCCGATCCCCCCTCAGGCCGCGTGCTGATCCTGCTGATCCCCGACGGCCAGCAACTTCCCGAAGGGCTCGATGGCGGAAGCTGGCGTGTCTTCCTGAGATTCGCTCGCCGCTAGCCTCGGGGTCGCGGCCATCGTGGGTGCAGCCGGCGGCCGAATTGCTCTATGCTTTGCGGCCGGAGACCCGCATGGGCCCCAAGCTCTGCCCCAAGATCATCCTGGAAGGCACCCGCCTCACCCTGAAGACGGAGATCGCGTTCGCCCTCAACGAGCACCCGAGGATCGTCGGGCCCCGTAAGTACCGCTACCATTCGCCCCTCGTCTCCGCGGAGTGGTGCGCGTTCACGAACTTCCCGTGGGGCCGGGGCCTGGTCAACTTCGAGCCGCACGAAGAGGCGATGGCCCTCGAAACCTACCGGACCTGGGCGCGGCTGTTCGAGCTGCAGCGCTACTACTCCTGGATCGTGGACCGGTTCCACCTTTCGACGCGCGCCCACCAGCTCATGGCCCGCGGGAAGGGCTACGATTTCCGGTGGCTCGAGGATCGCCTGATACCCCTCGGGTTCCGCCTGGTCCTCTGCACGCGCTCTCCCGCCTCCTTCGAAGCGGCCCGCGCGGCGCGGCTCGAGGTCTCCGGAAACCCGGCGCAGTACGCCGACCTCGGCCGGTTCCTCGAGGAGCAGGAGCTGTTTCGCCGCCTCGCCGACGAGTCCGCGCTGCCGCGCTTGGATCTGGACGTCTCCGATTCCGACGTTCCCGGTGCGGCGACGCGCGTCGCCGACTGGATGGAATCGACGGGAGGTCTGTGGGCGGAGGCGCCCGGGGAGGCGAGCCGGCCGTCGGCCGCCAAAGCGCCGCGATGACCGGCGCCACGCGCCGGGCCGGCGTCCTCCTTCACCCGACCTCCCTCCCGGGAAGGTGGGGGGTCGGAGACCTGGGTCCTGGGGCCGACGCGTTCCTGTCCTGGATCTCGGCCGCGGGGCAATCGGTCTGGCAAGTGCTCCCGCTCTGCGCCATCGGGCCGTCGCACTCGCCGTACGTGGGGCTCTCGACGTTCGCGGGCAATCCGTGGCTCGTCTCCCCGGAGCGGCTGGTGGACGAGGGACTCCTCGATCCCGCCGCGCTCGAGAGCGCTCCGGGGTTTCCGGACGGGCACACGGCATTCGTTCGGGCGCTGCCTTACAAGGCGTCGCTGCTGAAGGGCGCGTGGCGCCAATTCCGGCGGCGGGGGTCGGCGGAGCTCCGGCGGGACCTCGAGGCGTTTCGCGGCAGCCCCGACCAGGCGGGATGGCTCGAGGACTGGGCGTTGTTCATGGCGCTCCGAATGCGGCACCGGGGCCGGCCGTGGACCGAGTGGCCGTACGACCTGAGGAAGCGCTCCGCCGGCGCGCTGCGGCGCGCGCGCTGCGATCTCGCGGACGAGATCGCGTACCAGGAGTTCCTCCAGTTCCTGTTCTTCCGGCAATGGCACCGGATCAAGTCGGAGGCCAACCGGCGCGGCATCCAGGTCATGGGCGACCTCCCGATCTACGTCGCCCACGACAGCGCCGACGTCTGGGCGAACCCGAGGTTCTTCGACCTCGGGCCGGACGGGCTGCCGGTCTCCGTCGCCGGTGTTCCGCCGGACTACTTCAGCGAGACCGGGCAGCTGTGGGGGAACCCGCTGTACCGCTGGGACCGCCTGGCGGAGGACGGCTACGCGTGGTGGGTCGAAAGGATGCGCTCCAACTTGCGCCTCGCCGACCTGATCCGCCTCGACCACTTCCGAGCGTTCGCGGCTTACTGGGCGATCCCCGCCGAGGAGCCGACGGCGGTCAAGGGGAGGTGGATCCCCGGTCCGGGCCGCGCGCTGTTCGACGCGATCGGGTCGGCGCTCGGCAAGCTTCCGATGGTCGCCGAGGACCTGGGGCTCATCACTCCGGACGTGCACGAGCTGCGCCTGGCGCTGGGTCTGCCCGGGATGAGGGTGCTCCAGTTCGCTTTCGACGGCTCGGACAACGAACACCTGCCGGCCAGGAATCCCGAGGACTCCGTGGTGTACACCGGCACCCACGACAACGACACCACGAGAGGGTGGTTCGACAGCCTCGACGAGGGGCTGCGGCGCGTCGTCGTGGAATGCGTCGGCACGCGCGAGGGGAGCATCGAGTGGGACATGATCCGCGCCGCCTACGGATCGGCGGCCCGCCTCGCGGTGATCCCGATGCAGGACGTGCTGGGGCTCGGGACCGAGGCGAGGATGAACACGCCGGGCCGTCCCGAGGACAACTGGACGTGGCGCGCCGCGGCCGGCTCGTTCGAGGAGGCGCCGGCGGAGCGGCTCGCGCGACTCGCGGGGGAGTACGGCCGACGGCCGGGCGGGAAGCTGGCCGATTAGTGGCTGAGCGCCTGTCGATGGTGCGTGGCGACAGGCGCTTCGAGAAGACCTGGCGTCGGCTGAAATCGCCATAAATAGCGGGCAGTGGAAAGCAGGAATGGTGTTGTCGGGCAGCCTCATGGAAGCTCTTCTCTTGAACCAACTGCGAAGGTTCAAGACGACCGCCATCGCTGCCGCCGTGGCGGAATTGGTCAACGAAGGCGCGATGCGGAAACCTTCAGTCGACCTTAATGACTGGCACCTGCCGGCCTATGCGAATGTCGGGGGCAGGCTCGGTCTAATACGTGAAGGGACGTTGGCGCAGGTCCTTGCCTTAGATGTTTAGTTAAACTCGCCGCGCCTCGCTGCTCCGCGGGACACATGCTGGCGTTGGAAGTGGCGGCCCACAGCGAGTGGGGAGGCCCCATGACAGGGAGGCCCCATGGCAGCCGATCCCGGAAGCACGCCTCGATCGATCGCGAGTCGAGCAGAGGCTGAACAGATCGCTCGCGAATACCTCAGGGCGAAAGGTCGGTTTCTTTCTAATCTGACCTTCACGGTGCGCACCGTGGCGGAAGTGGGGGGTCCGCCAGCTCTCTACGGATTCGACGATGCGGAAAGACGACTGACGAACTCGTGGCTCGTGTATGTTACCGGTGCGCACCCCATGACGTTGGAAAGCTCCTTGCTCGTCGTAATCTCCAGGACTGACGGAGCCGTCCTGTACGCTGGTTCAGCGAATGACGAGGGGTAGCGAGAGCCGAATTAACACCGAGCAGTCTGCCGGATAGGCTGTCGGACCGGTGTAAGATGCGGCGGTGTTCGAACGGGTACTGAACGATATGCGCGAGAAGCTGCGCTCCCGGCAATACGTGATGACCGTTCATGCCGAGGAGGAGATGGACGCCGACGGTCTCTCGATCTTCGATATCGAGAACGCGGTGCTCACCGGCCGCATCGTCGAGCGACAGGTGGACAGGGCGAAGGGGGAGAGGAAGTACGTGATCCGGGGACGCGCCTTGGAAGGCGATGACACGGTGGTTGTCGTGGCGAAAACGGGGCCGACGGGCAAGGTCGTGGTCCTGACCGTATACTCGGAGTGAGCGAGATGAAGAAGACGAGTAGCCGGTGCGACGTATGCGGGAAGGCGGGGGTCTTGCGCCGCCGCCTGCCCAGGACTTACGGGAGAGGTCCGACCCTCCTGGTCGTCGAGGACGTGCCCGTGATGGTCTGCCCGAATTGCGGGGAGAGCTACCTGACGGCCGAGACCCTGCAGGAAATCGAGCGGATCAAGCTGCTCCGGCGGAGCCTCGCGAAGTCACGGTCCGTGGCGGTCGCCAACTTCGGTTGAACCCGGTTGCCGGTTCCCCGCGACGTTTTGTTGTGGTTTGAGATGCGTCTGGGGTATACCGCGCCAGCGAATGTTCGGGGCAGAGACCGACTTCGGGAAGGCGGAGCAGAGGTCAACAAAACACTGCGAAAAGCGGGATCGGCATTCTCAGGAATGCGGCGTACACGAGTTGAGGCGCCATTCCCCGCTAGACGTCCCTTCCCCTCACGATCCGCCTCCACCACGATCGCAGCCGACCCTTCCCGCCAGCCGGTGAGCGACCGAACCACCGGAAGTGCCGGACGGCGGCCTCCCTCTCGACGGCGCGGGCCGCGTACCGCTCCCGGAGGTGGTGGAGGTGGTCCATGGTGAACAGATAGAGGTCGGTCTCGGTGCAGCCGGGGAATTCCGCCAGGACCCCGCTCTCCCGGATCGTCGCGACCATCGGGCGGTAGACGCCGAGCCTCCATGACCGGACCGCCTCGTCCCACGGGCACTCGCGCCGATCGTCGATCCCACGGAAATACCGATGGACGCCGACGTGCTCGAGCAGCCGCTCGTAACCGTTCGGCACCGTGGTCCGGAACTCGTCGGGCTCCTCCGGGGCGAGGCGCGTGGCCTCGAGGAAGTCGACGAGCCCGCTCTTCAAGACCACGTCTTCGATCGACGCGCCGGCGTCGAGCGGGACCGGCGTCTCGAATTCCTTGACGTGGGCCTCGATCGCCGGCGCCTCGAGCGATCGCGCCACCGAGACCCGGTGGTGCCCGTCCACGACGAAGTAGGCTTCGCCGACCTTGTACAGCTCGACGGACGGGAATCCCGCCGGCCCCTCGGCCAGCCCTTCGACCTCTTCCCACCGGGCCCGAAGCGACTCCCCCCGCGGGAGGAACGTGCGATTGAAGTCCTTCTCCCGGCCCACCGTGCCCACGATCCGGTCGAGTGGGACCTCGAGCACGCCGCGATCCACCAGGTGGCTCAGCTTCAGGTGCTCCCGGACCCGGTCGAACGCGAGGAGGTTCGCCGGCCGCCCGGTGAGGTGCGCGAGGAGGTCCCCCATCAGGGCCGCTCGGCGGGCTTCGTCGAAATGGGCCATCCGGTCGGCTCCGGCGGTACAATCCGCCCGATCATAGGTGAAACCGCCGCCAGGAGGTACTCCCATGAAGCTGCCGCGTCTCGCAATCTTCGTCGCGCTGGTCGTCGTCGCGCTCCCGCTGCCCGGCTGCTCGAAGCGACCGGGCGCCGATGGCGGGGCCGAAACGGTGGCCTCCCGAACCACGTCCTCGAATCCGGCGACCCCGTCCGCGGGGCGGGCTGCGGTCTGGAACCACGAGTGGATCCGCGGCGCGGTGTTCTACGAGGTGTTCGTCCGGAGCTTCGAGGACTCGAACGGCGACGGGATCGGCGACCTTCCCGGGCTGATCTCGAAGCTCGACTACCTGAACGACGGGGATCCCGCGACCGCGTCCGATCTCGGCGTCGACGCCCTGTGGCTCATGCCGGTGTTCGCGTCCCCGAGCTACCACGGCTACGACGTCACCGACTACGAGACGATCAATCCGGAGTACGGGACCAACCAGGACTTCGCTCGCCTCGTCGAGGAGGCCCACCGCCGGGGGATCAAGGTCATTCTGGACCTCGTGATCAACCATACCAGCGCGCAGCACCCGTGGTTCGTCGCGTCGGCGTCCTCCCCGCGGAGCCCGAAGCGCGACTGGTACGTCTGGAGGGCGGACGACCCGGGTTGGACCCAGCCCTGGGGTGGGAGCAACCGCACCTGGCACGAGCGGAACGGGGCGTTCTACTACGGGATCTTCTGGGGAGGGATGCCCGACCTCAACTTCCGGAACCCCGAGGTCCGCGCCGAGGCGGAGCGGATCGCGAAGCTGTGGCTCGACCGCGGCGTCGACGGGTTCCGCCTCGACGCGGCCCGCCACATGGTCGAAGGCGGTCCCGGCGCGGCCCAGAACGACACCCCGGAAACCCACGCGTTCTGGAAGGAGTTCTCGGCGTACGTTCGGAGTGTGAAGCCCGAGGCGGTGCTGGTCGGCGAGAACTGGTCCGAGACCGCGGTGATCGCGACCTACTTCGGCTCGACGGCGGCGGTCCCGGGCGGGGACGAGCTCCCGATGAACTTCGACTTCCCGCTGGCGGACGCGATCGTGCAGGACGTGAACGCGGGGGACGGGGCGCGGATCGCCGCCAAGATCGCGGAGGTCGAGGCGGACTACCCGCCCGGGGTCGAGGACGCGACGTTCCTGACGAACCACGACATGGTCCGCCTGGCGACGCAGCTCGGGAACGACCCCGGGAAGCTCCGGAGCGCGGCCGCGGTGCTGCTCACCCTCCCGGGCTCGCCGTTCGTTTATTACGGCGAGGAAGTCGGCCTCGGGAACGGGCCGACCCGCGACGACGAGTCGAAGCGAACCCCGATGCCGTGGAACGCTTCGTCCGGGGGAGGCTTCACGACGGGGAAGCCCTGGTTCTCGTTCGCTCCGGGGCAGGAGGCCGCGAACGTCGCCGCGGAGACAGGGGATCGAGGCTCGCTCCTGTCCAGCTACCGGTCGCTCGTCCGGGCGAGGAGGGACTCTGCGGCGCTCCGCCTCGGAGCGATCGAGCTGCTCTCGCGTGGCGGCCCCGTGCTCGCGTACGTCCGTGCGGCAGCCGGCGAGCGGGTCCTCGTCGTCCACAACCTGGGCGCGGGGGCCGTGCGCGCGGGACCTTTCGCCGTCGCCGCGAGCGCCACGGAGCCTCTCCTGATCGATTCCGGGGTGCCCGAGCATCCGGCCGGAGCGTCCGGCGCCTTCACCATGGAGCTTCCGCCTCACGCCAGCGGAATCTGGCGGCTGCGCTGAGCGTGCTCCGGAGCCTGCGGCTCCCTACTTTCCCTTGACGTCGGCGGGCACGACGCCGGGCAGGCGAACGGGCCGGTGGGCGTCGGGGTCGTAGTCCATCAAAACGTCTTCCTGGATCTTGCCAGGCGGGACGATGACGTCCAGGAGAGGGGGCTGGTACCCCTCCTGGTCTTCCCGCGCGCCGCCGAACGCGTCCTGGGAGCGCCCGGACACGACGCGGAGGATCATGAGCCCCTCGCCGCTGGGCGTGGCGCCCGTCAACGCCGCCGGCACGTCGAACTTCTGCAGGACGTCGGCCCCCGACACGGCGACCACGTAGCTCCACGTGTCCTTCGCGGGGCCGCCGAGGAAGGCGTCGGGAACGAAGAAGCTGATCTTGGGCCCCGTCACGCGGATGCGCGTCGGAAAGAAGACGCGGGAGGCGATGTCCGCCTCGGCTTCCGAGCGAAGGCGCTTCAGGTCGTCCTCGCTCAGCTTCTTCTTCTTCTCGGCCTTGGTATCGCGCTTCACCGCGCTGACCATCAGGCGCCTCAACGCTTCCTGGGCCTCGTAAGGACGCGGCGTCAGGCACACCGCCCGCTCCCAGGCGTTCTCGGGTGCGATCTCCGCCACGCGGCCGGGGAGCATGTTGGTGCTTCCCGAGCCCGCGACCCGGTCCATGTCGATGTAGACGTCGAGGTTGAACGTGTAGAAGCCGAAGCGTGCGACGTCGTTCAGGTTGCCCCCGCCGATGTCGATCGTCCGCCCTCCCGGAGATCGGACCGGCCGCGCGAACGTCGCCTCGAACGTCGTCCCTCCGTCCTCGGCGCGGGCGCTGAACGAGAGGAGGTCGAGGTCCCCGGGCTGGAAATCGTCCCTCAGCGGATAGACCAGCGAGCCGTCGCCGTGGTCGTCCCCCCGCGGATCCTCGAGCTTGAAGATGACCGATTTCCCGCGGGCCTCCGCCGCCGGCACGAGGGCGGCGGCGGCGAGCGGCAGGAGCAGGACGGCGAGGACCGGAACGAGCCGACGGGGTCGCATGGTGTCTCCTGGGAGCGGTGGAGGGAGGCCCGGCGATACGGGCCGCCGGGCCTCCCTCCCGAAACGGACGGGTCCTAGAACTGGACCTTCATGAACGCCTTGATGTGGCTCTGCCTGAACTCGCGCTTCTCGAGGCTGTTCCAGCCTCCGAAGTGCCCGCTGAAGCCGAGGGAGCCGACCGGGACGTTGTGGGCGGCTGCGATGTCCGCGTCAGCGACCTGCGGCACGAAGCCGCCGCCGAAGTCCGGCTCGAACGTGCCGAACGCGTACTGGTACTCGAGCCCGAACTCGGCCCCCGCCAGGATGTAGCGGAACTTCGCCGAGATCCGGTTCTTGGTGTGCTTGCCCGACGCCATCTCGTGGACCCGGTACGCCTGGAACGCGGTGTTGCCGTCCTTGAGGTCCACGTCGTAGTACTCGTACGTGAGCGACCCGTACAGGTCGTTGGTGAGCTGGTAGCCCGCGCCGATCTGGTAGAGCCAGTACTTCTCGTCGCGATCGTCGTCGGAGAGGCTGTCGAACGGCTTCCACTGGTAGCCGACCACCCCGCCGGCTCCGGTGATCACCGGCGGGTTGCCGTACAGGGCCGCCGAGGAGAAGCGCGGGCCGTCGTCGCCCGCGTCGAAGTAGTAGTTCTGGACGCCGAGGCAACCTCCGTCCACGTCGAGCGTCGGCGTGGCCGGGCAGTCTCCCGCGGCATACGGCAGGTACTTCGCGTTGTTCATCCGGTTGTCGGTCTCTTTGATGTACTTCACCTTGCCGAAGAGGTCGATTCCCTTTCCGGCCTCGATGACGTACTTGAAGCCGACGAGCGCGATGTCCGTCTTCTTGTCGGAGAACGGCGCGAAGGCGGAACGGAAGTTGTGGCCGACGCCGGTGTCCAGCTCCATGGCCGGGTAGGGGCTGTTCTCGATGTCGTGGGAGGGGTCGCCCCAGGCCTGCCAGTTGGTGTTGTAGCCGATGTGCGTGACCTCGCCGCGGATCTCGAGCGCCCCCTTGGTCCAGGTGGGAACGAGGGTCACGCCTTTCCAACCGATGCAGGTCTCGGCCATCGGCTCGTCGAAGTCGGTGAACTCGTTGTCCACGTTGATGGTCGGCACCTGCATGGCGTTGCCGTCCCAGCCCGCGTACCCGATCACGGAGCGGTTGAACCCGTCGGAGTTCGGGTCGTTGACCGAGCGGCTGCCGAACACGCCGTACTTGGCGTTGTTCGGGCCCGGATACGCCCACGTCGAGTCGTGCCCCTCGGTGAGCAGGACGTCGGCCTCGCGCCGCGACGCCATCATCGACGTGTACTGGGCGCCGATGTCGAACGCCTGGAGCGCGAACGACAGGCCGACGCCGAACGGATCGCTGGCGGTGAAGTCGACCTTGAAGGAGGAGTCGTCGTGCTTGCCGGCGATCACGGGGGAGAAGCCGCCGCCGATGTTGAAGCTGGACGGGGCCCCGAACGTCGGGTTCGAGTCGTGGGAGGAGTAGTAGTAGGCGCCGAGGATGTCGTAGTTCGAGCTCGGGTGCACGCCGAACTTGATCCCTCCCACGCTGTTACGGAACCGAGTCTTGATGCTCACCCCGTTGTCGAGGTTGAGGTCGAGGGAGTTGAGCTCCTGGTCGCGCACGTACTCCGCGATCCCGCCGATGTCGAACACCGAGCTGGCCGCGACCTTGAACTGGAGGCCGTACGCGGCGTCCGCCGCAGTGTACGTGCCGGTGCCGTAGTTGGGCCCCGCCCACAGGCGCGGCAGGGAGATGCGCGTGAAGTCCCACGTGAACTTGCGGTGGGCGGCCGAGCCCTGGAACAGGAGGCCCGACGCGTTGTCCCGGTCGATGTACCGGATCCGGCCGATGACGAACGGGTCGAACTGACCGAAGTCGTTCGCGCCGATGGTGGCCGAGTCGATCCACTTGTAGCCGGGGGTCAGGACCACGGCCACGCCGCGGAGCTTGACGTACTGGTTGGACCTCGGGTCCCATTCGCCGCAGTCGCCGCTGACGCACGGCCCCAGCGAGCCGGCCCCGCTTCCCGGGTTCCGGCCGCCGAACCCGCCGAAGTTCGTCCACTCGTTCTGGTTGAACCGGCTGTGGAGGCGCGCCTTCACCTCCACCGCCTTGGAGAGCTTCGCGTCGAGGAGCAGCTCCACCTCGGAGCCCTGGCCGTTGTCCCCGAAGCCCTCCCCCGGGACCGTGGTGAAGTTGTACATCGATCCGCCGTAGCGCTGGTTCCCCCACAGCCACTTCGTGTAGGTGGTCCCGCCGATGACCAGCTTCGGCTTGTCGTCGGCGTAGACCAGCCCCGCCATCGCGATGGCGGCGGCCGCGAGCAGCGCGATTCCGATCGTTCTTCTAAGGCTCATGTGTGAAGCCCCCAGGCTCCGCCCGAGCGCGGAGCTGCACTACTTCCCGTGGACCATGGTAAGCGTCGCCATCTTCTTCGACGTGCCGTCGGGGTTGCACTCGTAGGCGAGCATCTTGTGCTGGAGGTCGGCCTCGGAGGCGTCCCCCTTGCCGCTGCCCGCCAGGATGTCCACCGCGTGAGGATCGCAGTCGCCGTCGTTCCCCCCGCCGAAACGGTGCTGCCCCTCGTACTCGTTGACCTTGCGGGTCAGGAGGTCGCTGCTCGCCGGGAACCCCTCGTTGGACTGCATGACCACCTGGTAGCCCCACGTGGCCGGGTCGCCGCTTCCCAGGCTCTTGAGGTCCACCGTCGCGGAGATCGTCCTGCCGGACCCCTTCACCCGGGTCGGGACGACGATCGCGTCCTTCATCGCCGCCGCCTTCGTGTCGACCTCGGCCTTGACTCGCGAGGAGCCCTGCGGCGACAGGATCACGCACCGGTCCCAGGCCGAGTCGGGCGCGAACTGGATGTTGAGCCCGGGGAGCCCTTGCGTGAACGTCTTGGCGTCCTTGCCGCCGGTCGCGATGAAGATGAACACCATCTGGACCGAG